>DATJJL010000125.1:0-2291 GCA_035492155.1 Ramlibacter sp.
TTCGGCCGGCCGACGCTGGAGCACAACTTCGAGACGCTGTTCTGGGTGCGCGACCTGCTGGAACGCGGGCCGCAGTGGTTCAGCTCGCAAGGGCGGCATGAGCGCAAGGGCCTGCGATCGTTTTCGGTCTCGGGCCGCGTGAAGAATCCGGGTGTGAAGCTCGCCCCCGCGGGCATCACGATCCGCGAACTGATCGACGAGTATTGCGGCGGCATGGCAGACGGCCACGAGTTCTACGGCTACCTGCCCGGTGGCGCATCCGGTGGCATCCTGCCCGCGACGATGGGCGACATCCCGCTGGACTTCGACACGCTGCAGCCTTATGGATGCTTCATCGGCTCGGCCGCCGTCGTCGTTCTATCGCAGCGCGATACAGCGATGGACGCGGCACGAAACACGATGCGCTTCTTCCGCGACGAATCGTGCGGGCAGTGCACACCTTGCCGCAGCGGCACGGCGAAGACACTCGCCATGATCGAAAAGCCGCAGTGGAATCCCGCGTTGCTCGCCGAGCTCTCACAGGTCATGCGCGACGCATCCATCTGCGGTCTCGGGCAGGCCGCGCCGAATCCTGTCGACTGCGTGGTGAAGTACTTCCCGCATGAACTGGGAGAAAAACAATGAACGCAGTCACGCGCGCCGAGCTGGCGCAGGTCGAGGCGCCCACTGTCACGTTCAAGCTGAACGGACAGGAAGTGACCGCGCCTGCCAGCCGCACGATCATCGAAGTGGCCGACGACATGGGCGTGGAGATTCCGCGCCTTTGCTACAAGCCCGGGCTCGATGCGGTGGGCAACTGCCGCTCGTGCATGGTCGAGGTGAAGGGCGAGCGCACGCTCGCCGCGAGCTGCTGCCGTCATCCCACCAACGGGATGGAAGTCACCACCAACAGCGAGCGCGCCGTCGCCTCGCAGAAGATGGTGCTCGAGCTCTTGCTCTCGGACATGCCCGAGCGCGAATACACGCGCGACAACGAGCTCGACCAATGGGCCGCGAAGCTCGAAGTCGGCAAGCCGCGCTTCGAGTCGCGCGAGCAGGTGCCGGCCGATCTTTCGCATCCGGCCATCGCCGTGAATCTCGACGCGTGCATCCAGTGCACGCGCTGCCTGCGCGCCTGCCGCGAAGAGCAGGTCAACGACGTGATCGGCCTGGCGTATCGGGGCGATCACGCCAAGATCGTGTTCGACATGGACGACCCGATGGGCGTCTCTACCTGCGTTGCTTGCGGTGAATGCGTGCAGGCTTGCCCCACGGGCGCTCTCATGCCCGCGCGCGACGTGGCGCTGAACGTGCCCGACAAGCAGGTCGAATCGGTGTGCCCGTTCTGCGGCGTGGGCTGCCAGCTCACGTACAACGTCAAGGACAACAAGATCCTGTGGGTCGAAGGCCGCGATGGTCCGGCAAACCACGGGCGGCTGTGCGTGAAGGGCCGCTATGGCTTCGACTACGCGCACCATCCGCAGCGTCTGACCAAGCCGCTGATCCGCAAGGCCGGCGTGAAGAAGGATCCTTACGCCGAGCTCGATCCCGAGCGCGTGATGGACTACTTCCGCGAAGCGACGTGGGAAGAAGCGCTCGAGTTTGCAGGCGGCAAGCTGCGCGACCTGCGCGATGCGCACGGCCCCAAGACTCTCGCGGGCTTCGGCTCCGCGAAGGGCAGCAACGAAGAGGCTTATCTCTTTCAGAAACTCGTGCGCGCTGGCTTCGGCAGCAACAACGTCGACCACTGCACGCGGCTTTGCCATGCGTCGTCCGTCGTCGCGCTGCTCGAAGGCATCGGCTCGGGCGCGGTGTCGAACCCGGTGATGGATGTGGCGAAGGCCGACGTCATCGTCGTGATCGGCTCGAACCCCACGGTGAACCACCCGGTGGCCGCGACGTGGATGAAGAACGCGATCAAGAACGGCACGAAGCTGATCCTGATGGATCCGCGCAAGTCCGATCTCGCGCGCCACGCGCATCGCTACCTGCAGTTCAAGCCCGACACCGATGTCGCGATGCTCAACGCGATCATGCATGTGATCGTGCATGAAGGCCTCGTGGACGAAGCGTTCATCGCCAGCCGCACCATCGGCTACGACGAGCTGAAGAAAAACGTCGAGGGCTACAGCCCCGAAGCGATGGCGCCGATTTGCGGCATCGATGCGGACACGCTGCGTTATGTCGCGCGCCTGTATGCCACGTCGAAGGCGTCGATGATCCTGTGGGGCATGGGCGTCTCGCAGCACGTGCACGGCACCGACTACGCGCGCTGCCTCATCGCTCTCGCGCTGATGACGGGCCAGATCGGC
>DATJJL010000126.1:0-3541 GCA_035492155.1 Ramlibacter sp.
CAAGCACGCGCAGCTCGCGCGTTGCACTCGCCGCATCGCCCGAAGCGAGTAGCGCAGCCGCGAGTTGATTGCGAAGTTCGGGCGAGGCGCGCTGCGCAATCGCCTTGCGCAGCATCGGTACAGCGCGAGCGGCGTCGCCGAGTTGTACCAGCACAGCGCCGAGATTCGCGTTCGCATCCGCATCGCCCGGGCGCAGCTTCAATGCAGCTTCGAACGATTCGCGCGCGTGCTCGAGGTGCCCGCGCCGCAACCACACCGTGCCCATGTTGTTGTGCGCGGCGGCGTCGCGCGGATTGATCTCGATCGCCGCCCCAATCTCGCGCTGCGCATCGTCCAGCCGCCCTTGTTGCAACGCCGTGACACCGAGCAGGTGTCGCGCGTCGAAGTGGTGCGGCGCATGCTGAAGAACGGACCGGTAGAGCTTCGCGGCCTGGTCGATGTGGCCGGCCTGATGATGGCCGAAGGCCTCCCGCCACAGAGCATCGATCTCGCCCGGATCGAGCGGCTTCGACGGTGATTTTTTCCACCAGATCATCGAGCGCGCATTCTTGCACGGCGCGCGTATCATGGCCGCCGGACACTCTCGAGGAGCACGCACCATGGGCCTGATGGACTTCATCAAGAAGCAGTTCATCGACATCATCCAGTGGACGGAGCCGGCGGAAGGCATCCTCGCCTGGCGGTTCCCGATGCAGGACATGGAGATCCAGTACGGCGCGTCGCTCACCGTGCGCGACTCGCAAACGGCCGTGTTCGTGAACGAGGGCAAAGCCGCCGACGCGTTCGCGCCGGGCATGTACAAGCTGACGACGCAAACGATCCCCATCCTCACGTACCTGAAGAACTGGGACAAGCTCTTCGAGTCACCCTTCAAGAGCGACGTCTACTTCTTTTCCACGCGACTGCAGACGGACCAGCGCTGGGGCACGCCGCAGCCGATCACCATTCGCGACAAGGATTTCGGCGCGGTGCGCCTGCGCGCTTTCGGCAACTACGCGTATTCCATCGCCGACGCGAAGACGTTCTACCAGCGCCTCTCCGGCACGCGAGACATCTACCGCATCGAAGAGCTCGAGCCGCAATTGCGCGGCCTATTCCTGCAGAACATCTCCGATGCAATCGCGAATAGCGGCGTAGCCTTTCTCGATCTCGCGGCGAACCAGAACGCGTTCGCCAAGGCCATCCAGGCGCAGCTCGCGCCGGCCTTCGAAGCGCTGGGCCTCAAGCTCGAGATCGTCACGGTGCAGAACCTCTCGCTGCCCGAGGAGCTGCAAAAGGTCCTCGACCAGAAGATCGGCATGGGCATGGTCGGTGGCGACATGGGCAAGTTCATCCAGTACCAGACGGGTCAGGCGATTCCCGAAATGGCGAAGGGCGCTGCGCAAGGCGGAGGCGGCATCGCGGGCGACGCGATGGGCCTGGGCGCGGGCGTGGCGCTCGGCCAGGTGCTCGCGCAGAACCTGCAGAAGGGCTTGCAAGGCGGCGCGACTGCGGATGCAGCAGCAGCGGCTGCCGCAGTGAAGCCCGACGACGTCGTGGCGATGATCGAGAAGCTCGGCGAACTCAAGGCGAAGGGAATCCTCACGCAGGAAGAGTTCGACGCGAAGAAAACTGAGCTGTTGAAAAAACTCGTCTAAGGCTCGTGGCGGACACAAGCCCGCAACGCGTCTATCGGGCGGCCTGCCCCGGCTGCGGTGCGCCCGTCGAATTCCGCAGCGCGCAGTCGGCATACGCCGTCTGCAGCTATTGCCACAGCACCATCGCGCGCGACGACGGCACGCTCTCGCGCATCGGCAAGATGGCCGAAGTCTTCGAGGACTACAGCCCGCTGCAAATCGGCGCGTCCGGCCGCTGGGAAGGCAATGCGTTCATGCTCGTTGGCCGCCTTCAATACAAAGGCGAGACGGGCACGTGGACGGAATGGCACGCGGTGTTCGACGACGGCGCGTCTGCCGTGCTCGCGGAGGACAACGGCTCCTACGTCTTCTCGCAACCCACCGAGCTCGGACGAGATGCGCCGCCCGCGGACAACCTTCGCATCGGCGCGACGACGTCAGTCGCGGGCAAGCCGTTCAGCGTCGCATCGAACCTGCCGGTCACGCTGATCTCAGCGCAGGGCGAGTTGCCCAAATTGCCGCCGCTCGGTGCGCCTTTTGCGATGGTGGAGTTGCGCAGCAGCGCAGGCGAAGTCGTGAGCGTCGATTACAGCTCGCAGCCGCCACTTCTCGCACGCGGCTTCGCGGTGCAACTCGAAGGCCTGCAGATGTCGGGCCTGCGCGACGAGATGGCGAGGGCCGAATCGGGTCGCCAGTTCTCGTGCCCCCATTGCGGCGCGCCGGTGGAAGTGACGCTCACCTCGACCAAGTCGATCACGTGCCGTTCATGCCACAGCATCATCGACGTCACGCAAGGCATCGGCGGCGCACTGGCGCACGCCACGCAGGACGAGCCGGTGCAGCCGCTCGTTCCGCTCGGATCGACCGCCCAACTGCAAGGCGTGCAGTGGCAAGTGGTCGGCTACCAGCACCGCATGGGCCACGAGGCGGGCGACGACGACGAATCGTTCGGCTGGGAGGAATACCTTCTCTACAACGCGAAGCGCGGCTTTTCTTTCCTCGTCGACGCGGAAGACGGATGGAGCATCGTCAAGCCCACGACGGGCGCACCGACGTTGTCGCAGGACAGGCGCTTTGCCACCTATCTCGGGCAAACCTACAACCTGCTTTACGCCTACCAGGCGGAGACCACCTACGCCGCGGGCGAGTTCTACTGGCCCGTCGAGCGCGGGCAGAAAACTTTCAACCGCGACTTCGGCAAAGGCGGCAACTTGCTGTCGATGGAAGAGTCGCCCAAGGAAGTCACGTGGTCGAGCGGCGGCAAGATCTCGAGCGACACCGTCGCCTCCGCATTCAAACTGCAGGACAAGGCGGGCATGATGAAGCGCGGCGACTCCGGCCCCATCAGCCCGAAGGGCGGTGGGGGCGGCTGGGGTTGCGGCAGCATCGTGCTGCTCCTCGTCGTGATCCTCACCATCCTGCTCGTGATCAAGGCGTGCACCGACAACACACCTTCGGGCTATTACGGCGGCCGCACCAGCGGCGGCTCCTACGGCGGTTATTCGGGTGGCGGCGGCCACAAGTGATCCAGCAAACCAAGGAGAAAGCGACATGAACTCCCAATGGCTCAATGCGGCATCCATCCTCGGATCCGTCCTCTTCGCGCTGATCGGCGTGATCGTGTTCTGGCTGAGCTTTGTCGTCATCGACAAGATGACGCCGTATCACCTGTGGACCGAGATCGTCGAGAAGCACAACGTCGCACTCGGCATCGTGGTCGGCTCGATGTCGCTGGGCATCTCGATCATCGTCGCCGCGGCGATCCACGGGTGAGCGCCGCTCGACCGCTTGCGCGGCGCCCGCGCCCCGTCGAGGTGGCGCTGCTCGCATCGGTCTTCATCGTCGCGGCGTGCGGGCTCGTCTACGAGCTCGCGGCAGGCGCATTGGCGTCGTATGTGCTCGGCGATTCGGTGCTGCAGTTTTCC
>DATJJL010000127.1:0-4566 GCA_035492155.1 Ramlibacter sp.
CCATCTCGGGAATGCACGTCTTCGGGTCGACGCCCGGCGACTGCGGCAGCATCGCGACGGGCACGAAATGCTCCGGGAAGAGTCGCGACACCCGATGGCAAAGCTCGTTGCAGATCGCCGCCCACGTGCTCGACACGTTGAAGTCGCCGATGTGATGCGCCATGAAGCTCGCGCGCGGCGAAAAGAGCGTCAAGTCGTTGCCGCGCTCGTTCATCAAGCGCAGCTGGTTGTTCACAATCGATTCGCGGATGTCGTCGTCCGAGATCTTCAGATCCGCGACCTTCGGCATCGCGGACGCGTCCTTGATCCCGGCGATCTGTTTGTTGCGCCACTCTTCCAGCGCCTTCGGGGCTGTCGTGTAGTGGCCGTGGCAATCGATGATGAGGCTCATGCAGGTTCCATCCCTTGGCGATGTTTGGCGTCGGCGGCGGCAGGCGACGCCATGAAGTCGAGCAGCGCGCGCGCAGCTTCCTGCTCCCTGCATGCCTCGCAAACCGCGCCGGAAAAAATGGTGGTGATCTGCGCCCCTTGCGGCATGGGCCCGACGATGTCGATGCCCTCCTGGTGGATCAGTTCGGAAAGCTGCTGGAAGCCGAGAGCGACCTTTCCCTGCGCGACGAGCGAGCCCACGGGCACGCCGGGCTGCGCCTGCACAAGCCGCGCGCGCACCTGGCCGGCGATGCCCCAGCGTTCCATGAGTTTCAGCAACGCGGTTCCGCTCGGGCCGGTCGAATAGCCGATGGTTGGCGCGTCGAGCACGGCGCGTTTGAGCGCGTCTTCGCTGCTGATGTCTGGCTTCGGCGAGCCGCTCTTCACCGCAACGGAAACGCCGGATTTCACGATGTCGACGCGGCTGCCGTCGACGACCTTGCGCGCGGCCTGCAGCTTGTCGATCGCGTCGGAGGCGAGGAAGACGACGTCGAACGCTTCGCCGGCCTGCACGCGCTTTGCCGCATCGACACCGCCGACGGATTCGAGTTCGAGCCGCAGGTTCGACAGCTTTCCATACATGGCAGCGAGGTCGCGCAGCACCTCGCGCGTGGCCATGGAGGAGATAGCGCGGATCAGCGTCATCCGGCGATTGTGGTCGGGGCCCCTCGTGAATGACAGCCCGGCCTGCCTCTACCAGCTATAGCAGATCAGCATAATATGAAGCTCGCCATCCACATCCATGGACCTCAAACAGCTCGAATACTTCGTCCGCGTTGCCGAACTCGGCAGTTTCACGCGCGCGGCCGTGGAGCTGGACGTCGCCCAGCCGGCTCTTAGCCGCCAGGTGAGATTGCTCGAGGTCGAGCTGCGGCAGACCTTGTTGCTGCGCAATGGCCGCGGTGCGATCCCCACGGAAGCGGGCAAGGTCCTGATGGAGCACGGCCGCGGCATCCTGCACCAGGTCGAGAGAGCACGCGAAGACCTGGGCCGGTTGCGCGGCGGCGTCTCCGGCCGCGTTGCGCTGGGCCTGCCCAGCAGCGTGGCCCGCGTGCTCGCGGTGCCGCTCACGCGCGCCTTCCGCGAGACGATGCCCGATGCGAAGCTGTCGATCAGCGAGGCTCTGTCGGCCGGCTTGCAGGAAGGCTTGACCAGTGGCCGGCTGGACATCGCCGTGCTCTACAACGCGCAGCCTTCTCGCGAGATGGACGTGGCGCCGCTGCTCGACGAAGAGCTGCTGCTCGTACGCGCGCGGCCGCCCGGCTTGCACGAAGACCCGCCGCCCGGCCCCGTCGATTTGAGGGAAGTGGCGAAGATGCCGCTCGTCATTCCGAGTCGGCCGAATGCGATCCGCCTGCACGTCGAGTCGGCAATGGCCGCCATCGGTTGCAAGCCCAATGTCGCTTGGGAAATCGACGGCGTGACGGCCATCCTCGATCTCGTGCTCGATGGCGCGGGCTGCGCGATCCTTTCGCACAATGCGCTCTTGAATTCGGCGCGGCCTTCCGCCTACACCGCGCAGCGCATCGGCGTGCCGCCGCTTCGCATCCAGCTTTCACTCGCGACGAGCTTGCAACGCCCCGCGACGCCGGTGCAAAAGGCGACTCTGGAATTGATCAAACGGATTGTTCCGACTGCCGTGAGTCAAGGCTGAAGCACGACGCGCCCGAGCACGCGGCCGGCCTGGAGGTCGTCGAGGCTCTCCTGCGCGGCCTCGAGAGCGCGAAGCTGCACCGGAATTTCCGGGACGCCCTTGGCACGCGCCATCGCGACGAGCTCTTGCAACTCGGCGAGCGAGCCGACATACGAGCCCTGCAAGGTGATCGAGCGCAGCGGCAGGAGCGGCAGCGAAAGGTCGAGCGACCCACCGAACAGGCCCACCACAACAATGCGGCCGGCACGGCGCACCGATTGCATCGCAAACTGCGCGCTCGAAGGCGCGCCGACGAAATCGATCGCTGTCGCTGCGCCGCCACCGGTGGCCTTCAACACCTGTTTGGCCGCATCCGGCTCACGCGGATCGAACGCCTGCTGCGCGCCTGCCGCGAGTGCGGCTTCGCGTTTTGTTGGATCGATGTCGGCGACGAAAGGCGGTCGGCCCAGGAACGACGAAGCCATGCGCACCGCAGCCAATCCGACACCGCCTGCGCCCACGATGAGCAGCGGGCCGGCGTCGGCTTTCTTGAGCGCGCCGAAAGCCGTCAGCCCCGAGCACGCGAAGGTGCACGCGATGGTGTCGGCGATCGAGCCTGCGTCGACGAGATAGCGTTCATGCGGCACGAGCACGTGCGTGCTGAAGCCGCCGTTCAAATTCAGGCCGAGGATGCGGCTCTTGCCGACGCAAAGATGCTCGAGCCCGGCCTTGCAGTTGTCGCATTCGCCGCAACCGATCCACGGATACACGATGCGTCGATCGCCCGGCTTCGCATCGCGAGCCTGCGGGCCTGCGGCAACCACTTCACCGAAGATCTCGTGGCCCATCGTCAGCGGCAGCTTCATGCCGCGCGTGAGATCCGCCTTCCGGTCATGGCCCAGGTCGAAGTAGCCGTCGCGAAAGTGCACGTCGCTGTGGCACACGCCGCTGGCGGTGATGCGCACCAGCACTTCGGCGTCTTTGGGCTCAGGAAGCGGCTCGCGATATTCGCTGAGCCTCTCACCTGCCGCGGGCAGGCGGTAGCTTCGCCAAGGGTCGTTCATGCGCGGCATTGTGCGCGTCACCCAATGTCTTGTCACCCCGGCGAAGGCCGGGGTCGATGGCAATGGATGCACCGCAATGTACCGACCGCCACCGATCCCGGCCTGCGCCGGGATGACGGAAAGTCAATCGCGATGAGGGATCGCGCCGATCAACTTGTCCGCGTACTCCTGCCACCGCGCACCCTTGGCCACATCCTTGAACACGCCCTGCTTCGCCTGGTCCGCAACCCACTGCTGCTTTTCTGCAATCGCCGAGGCCATGAAGGGCTCGAAGCCCGCTTCCTTCACCGTGTTCGCAGCCTCGCGCATCTCCTCGGCGCGGCGCTGGCCGTGTTGAACTACGCGGCTGAAGAAGTACGCGCCCTGCTGCTGCCAATCGATCGACGGAAAAGTCTCCTGCAGCGTGGGCAGCACATGGTCCTCCACGCCGTAGGCGCGTGCGGTGGTGTAGCTTTCAATCACTAGCGCCTCGAGCCCCTTGATCATCACGCTGCGGCACATCTTGATCGCGCTTGCGACGCCGAGCTTGTCGCTCACGGCCTTTGCGTCCATGTCCCACGATTGCAGCAGCGACGCAATTTCACCTGCGCGTGCGCCGCCGAGCAGCATCGGCACCTTGATGCCGTAGGGCGGCACCGATGTCATCACGCCCGCTTCGACGTAATTCGCGCCCGCACCGTCGATGACTGCGGCGGCCTTCTGCTTCGTGCCGGGCGACGCGGAGTTGAGGTCGAGAAACACCGCGCCCGGCCGAATGAATTGCGCGGCCTCTTGCGCGACGGCCAGCGTGTTCGACGCCGTGACGGCGGAAATGATGAGATCGCTCGCATCGCACAGCTCGCGCATCGATGCCTGCGCGGTGACGCCTGCAGCCGCTGCGTGCGCGCGTTCGGCCTGGCTGGTTGCGACGGCGGCGAACTTGAGATCCCACGCGTTCATGGCTTCTGCGCGGTCCTTGAGGCCGTTGGAGAAGATTTTGCCGACCTCACCGTAGCCCACGAGGCCGATGCGTCTGATGTTCATGCCTTGTCTCCTTACTGCTTCGGGATGCCGGCGCGGGCAATCACCTCGCTCCAGCGTTTCGTCTCTTTGGCCAGCAACGCGCCCAGTTGCTGCGGTGTGCTTCCGCGCGCCTGCACTTCAAGCGCCGCGAGCTTGTCTTTCACGGCGGGCATCGCGAGCACTGCGTTCACTTCGCGATTCAACTTGTCGATGACTGCGGGCGGCGTTTTCGCGGGCGCGGCCAAGCCGTTCCACGACGACACGTCGTATCGCTTCATCGTCGACAGCACACGCAGCCGGCCGGATGTCACGTGCGGCTTCACGGGCCCGAGGATTTCGATGGCTGCATCCACCTGCCCTCCTCCAAGCGCGGCGATCACTGCAGGTGTGCCGTTGAACGGCACCACCTGCGCGGCGATGCCCTCTTTCGTCTTGAAC
>DATJJL010000128.1:0-8552 GCA_035492155.1 Ramlibacter sp.
CGGTCGTGCGCACGCGCTACGCCTACGGCAACGCAACGTACAACCCGACCGGCAAGTACCTGATGGACTGGCGCCTGAACGCCGACGGCTCTTCGGGCGGCGGCGGCTGGAACGCGGTGGACGGCGACCTCGATGTCGCAATGGCGCTCCTCATGGCCGACCGCCAGTGGGGATCCTCGGGCACTTGGAACTACCTGCAGGAAGCGAAGAACACGATCAACGCGATCAAGTCGAACAACATGGGCGGCGACGGCACCACGCAGGGCCTGCGCCTGCTGAGCGTGAGCCGCACCTCCGACTACATGATCGGGCACTTCCGCGCTTTCGCGGCGGCCACCGGCGACACGTTCTGGAACACGGCGATCGACCGCGCGTACGCCCTGTCGAACCTGATGCAGACGACGTTTTCGTCCGCTGGTCTCATGCCCGACTTCATCGTGGGTACCGACACCGCGTCGCCCTATCCGTCGCCCGGCTACATGGGTGACGGCAATGCCAACGAGAACAAGTTCTGGTGGAACGCGTGCCGCAACCCATGGCGCTATGCGACCGACTACCTGCTGTCGGGCGACGCACGCTGGAAGACCGTGACGGGCCGCATGATCGATTTCTTCCAGGCGCAGGTGAACGCGCACGGCGGCGACGTCACATCGATCGGCACGGGCTACAACCTCGACGGCACGATGGTCACGGGCGGCAACAGCCCGGCCTACCACGGCCCGATCGCATTGGGCGCGTGCATCGACGCGAAGTACCAGGCCTTCGCCGATGCGATGTGGAACTGGAATGCGAGCCACCTCACCACGGGCTATTACGACGGCGAGATCCAGCTTCTGTCGATGGTGGTCGCGTCCGGCAACTGGTGGACCACGTTCTCTTAAGGGCGGATTAAGCTTGCACCCGAACACTCGGGTGCCAAGTGAAACTCCTCCTGGTCGAAGACGACGCGATGATCGGTCGCGCGCTGCTGGATGCGCTGCGCGCGGAAGGCTACGCCGTCAATTGGGTGCGCGACGGCTCCACAGCCGACAGCGCACTCGCGTCCGAACCCTATGACCTCGTGCTGCTCGACCTGGGCCTGCCCCGGCGCGACGGCCTGTCGGTGCTGCGCACGATGCGCTCGCGCGGCAGCACCGTGCCGGTGCTCGTCGCCACCGCGCGCGATTCAGTCGGCGATCGAATTGCGGGGCTCGACGCGGGCGCGGACGACTACATCGTCAAGCCCTTCGACATCGACGAGCTGCAGGCGCGCGTTCGCGCGCTGATCCGGCGCAGCGCCGGGCGCGCGCAGCCGCTCATTGCGCACAAGGGCGTCACACTCAATCCGGCGACGCGCGAAGCAACGTTGGGCAACGAGCCGCTTTCGCTCTCTGCGCGCGAATGGGCCGTGCTCGAGCCGATGCTGCAGCGGCCCGGCGCCGTGTTCTCGCGCGCGCAGCTTGAAGAAAAGCTCTACGGCTGGAAAGACGAGATCAGCAGCAACGCGGTCGAGGTCTATGTGCACGGGCTGCGCAAGAAGCTCGGCGCAGAGTTCATCAAGACCGTGCGCGGGCTCGGCTACGTCATTCCACGCGAATGAAAAGCACGAGCCCTTCGCCCCATCCGCCGTCGCTGCGCAAGCGCGCACTGTGGCTCGTGCTCGCGATGATCGCGCTCGTCTCGCTGCTGCAGGCGACGAGCGCGTATCGTTCGGCGCTGATCGAAGCCGACCGGATGTTCGACTACCACTTGCAGGAAGTTGCGCGCTCCGTGCACGGCGGCTTGCCGTTCTCGCCCGGCGGGGACGAATACGAATTTTCCGTACGCATCTGGTCGCCGGACGGCCAGGAGCTGTATCACTCGGGCATGCGCGACATGCCGCCACAGGCCGTGCTGGGGTTCTCCGATGCGCTGGTCGACGGCATTCGGCTGCGCATCTATTCGCTGCGCACGCCCGAGCACACGATCCAGATCGCGCAGGATCTCGATGCGAGATCCGAACGCGCCCGCTCGCTCGCGTGGAAGGCGATCCTCCCGATCGTGCTGCTCGCGCCTATCCTGATGCTCGCCGTCTGGTGGCTGATCGACAGTTCGCTCGCGCCGGTGCAACGGATGAGAAGACATGTCGCCTCGCGCGCGGCGAATGATCTTTCGCCGCTCGCCACGCAAGGGTTGCCGGAGGAAGTGCTGCCGCTCGTCTCGGAGATCAACCTGCTCTTCGAGCGATTGCGCAGCGCCCGCAACGCGCAGCAGCAGTTCATCGCCGATGCCGCGCACGAGCTGCGCTCGCCACTCGCAGCACTGAAGCTGCAGGCGCAGGCATTGCGCAAGCCGCAGGACGAAGCAGGGCGGCAACTTGCGATCGAGCGGCTGAACGAAGGCATGGAACGCGCGATCGAGCTGTCGGGACAATTGCTCGCCCTCGCGCGCGAAGAGGCCGGCGAAGCAATGGCGAATGTCGAGAGCGTCGATCTCGAACAGCTCGCGCGCGAGGTCGTTGCCGACGTGCTGCCGCAGGCGCAGGCACGCGAGATCGATGTCGGCCTCGAACCCGGCGCGCAGGTCTCGGTGCAAGGACAGCGGCAGGCCTTGCACACGATGCTGCGCAACCTGCTGGAGAACGCGATCAAGTATGGAAAGCCCGGTGGCTCGGTCGACATCCGCATCGAGCGTGCAGCGGATGGAGCGGCGTGCCTCATCGTCGAAGATTCCGGTCCTGGCATTCCCGAAGTCGAACACGATCGTGTGTTCGACCGCTTCTATCGCGTGCCGGGCACGGACGAGCCGGGCAGCGGACTCGGATTGGCAATCGTGAAGACCGTCGCCGACCGGCATCACGCCACCGTTGAGCTCGCGCGCTCCGAAAAATTGGGCGGCTTGCGCGTGAGCCTGCGGTTTGCGCCGGAGCTTTCTTAAGGTCTGTCTAAGCGCGGCGCCGCACATTGGTGTCATCGGACACTTTCACATTCACAGAAGGACATGAGGATGAGCAACAGCATGAATCTGCGCGCTTTGCCGCTGGTGGCAGCGCTCATCGGTGCCGGCTTTGCCGGCGGTGCGGCCGTCGAATTCCTGCACCAGACGCCCGAAGTCGTACACGCGGCCGTGCTGCCGCCGCTCACGCCGCAGGAAACTGCGCGCAGCGCGACGACGCCCACGATGCCGGACTTTCCGCTGATCACGCAGAAGTACGGCCCTGCGGTGGTGAACATCAGCGTGACGGGCACACGCAAGGTCGGCGGCGACGATGATGAAGAGCTGTCGCAGCAGTTCGGCGGCATGGACCCGTTCGAATTCTTCCGCCGGTTCGGCGGGGGCGGCCAACATGTCGTGCCGCGACAGATGCCGGTGCACGGCCTGGGCTCCGGTTTCATCATCGACCCGAACGGCATCATCATGACCAACGCGCACGTCGTGAAGGACGCGACCGAGGTCACCGTGAAGCTCACCGATCGCCGCGAATTTCGCGCGAAGGTGCTGGGCGCCGATCCGAAGACCGACATCGCGGTCATCAAGATCGATGCGCACAACCTGCCGGCCGTCACGCTGGGCGACAGCAAACAGCTCAAGGTAGGCGAATGGGTGCTCGCGATCGGCTCGCCCTTCGGCTTCGACAACTCGGTGACGGCGGGCGTGGTGAGCGCCACCGGCCGGTCGCTGCCCACCGATGCGGCGGTGCCCTTCATCCAGACCGACGTCGCGGTGAATCCCGGCAACTCGGGCGGCCCGCTCTTCAACACGAAGGGCGAGGTGGTCGGCATCAATTCGCAGATCTACTCGCAGTCGGGCGGCTACCAGGGCGTGTCGTTCTCGATCCCGATCGATCTCGCGGCGAAAGTGAAGGACCAGATCGTCGCGCACGGCAAGGTCGAACACGCGAAGCTCGGCGTGTCGGTGCAGGAGGTCAATCAACAGCTCGCCGATTCGTTCGGTCTCGATCGGCCCGCAGGCGCCTTGGTCGCGAGTGTCGAAAAGGGAAGCGCTGCCGACAAGGCGGGCCTCGAATCGGGCGACGTGATCCGCAGCATCGACGGCCAGCAGGTCATCTCGTCGGGCGATCTCTCGGCCGCCGTGAGTGCCGACCAGCCGGGCCACAAGGCCACGATGCAGGTGTGGCGCAAGGGCAAGCCCATGACGATCACGGCCGCGCTCGGCAACGCAACCGACAAGGTCGCGAAGGCCGACACCGATTCGAAGTCGGAAGGTGGTGGCAAGCTCGGACTGGCCGTGCGTCCGCTGCAACCGCAAGAGCGCAAGCAGGCCGGCATCCCGAACGGCGGCCTGGTGGTCGAGGACGTCGCGGGTCCTGCAGCCGCTGCGGGCGTCGAGCCGGGCGACGTGATCCTGTCGGTGAACGGCCAGTCGGTATCGTCGATCGAGCAGATGCGCACGATCGTCGCGAAGTCGAACAAGTCGGCAGCGCTGCTCGTGCAACGCGGTGACGACAAGATCTTCGTGCCTATCCGCATCGGTTGATCGCGATCAGGTTTGATCGCTGCCTCTAGAAGGCGTGGGGGATAACCCTCTTCAGGCGCCGGTACGCCGGCGTCTACGATGCTCTGTCAAAAATCGAACGACCGTTCTATTTTCCAAGGAGCATCGGATGAGTTTCACGAGAGCAGGGCTGGCGGCGTTTAGCGTCGCCATCATGGTGGCCGCATGCGGCGGTGGCGGCGACGCGGCAGGTCCGAAGGTCGCCATATCGCGTGTCATGGTGGCGGGCGACAGCCTCGCGGACGCCGGCACCTTCGGCGCGAAGTTCACGGTGCAAAACGCCGCGAGCCCATCGACCGGGTACCCGGTGTATCCGCAGATCGTCGCGATGGACTACGGCCTCACGCAGCCCTGCAACTTCTTCGCGTCGAGCACCGGTGGTGCTTCGTTCACGACGAACGCCACCTGCACCGACTACGCCGTCGGCGGCGCGCAGATCCTGAACCCCGCTTCGCAAGGCGGCGCGAACGCACCGTTCTCGCTCGGCTTCCAGCTCGCCACCGCGCTGCAGGTCAACGGCGGCGCATGGCAGCCGACCGACCTCATCGTCATCGATGCCGGCGGCAACGACGCCGCTGCGGTCGTTGGCGCTTATCTCGGCGCGGCCAGCGGCTCGGCCGGTGTCGCGGCTTACCAGGCCTTCCTCGCGGGCGAGCTCGACGCCGCCACCATCGGCGCGACGCTCACGCAGCCCAATGGCGGCGCGCTCGCAGCGGGCCTTTATATGCAAAAGCTCGCCGACACGTACTGGACCACCGTCAAGGCGACGACGCTCGACAAGGGCGCGACGCACGTCGCGATCCTGAACATGCCGGACGTCACGCTCACACCGCGCTTCCAGGCGGTGCTGGCGCAAGTTTCCGCTGCCAGCGGCAGCGCTGCTGCGACGGCGTTGCAGGGCGCAATCCAGCAATGGATCCAGGCATTCAATGCCGAACTGACGAAGGACGTCGCCGGCGACGCGCGCGTTGCCGTCGTGCCCTTCTACGAAGACTTCACCGAGGAGATCGGCAGCCCGGCCACCTACGGCCTGACGAACGTCACGACGCCGGTGTGCAGCGAGACGGGCTTCCCGGCGACCTGCATCGACGCGCAGCTGAACACCACGCTGCCCACATGGAACAGCTACCTGTTCTCCAACGGCTTCCACCCGACGCCGTTCGGCCATCACCTGCTCGCCGCATCCGTGGCTCGCGCGCTCGCGCGTGCCGGCTGGCTCTGATCACGAGGAGACACACGCAATGAAGAAGCAAATCATCAAGCACGCGCTCCTCGCACTCGCATCGGTGGGCATCGCGTCGGTCGCGCACGCGCAGGCCGCGGGCACATGGTTCGTCGGCGTTGGCGCCACGGAAATTTCGCCGAACGTGTCGAGCGGCGATCTCTCGTCGCCTTCCGCCCCGGGCACGAAGATCGACGTGCGCTCGGACACGCAGCCGACCGCATGGGTGCGCTACATGCTCACGGACGCATGGTCCGTCGAAGTGCCGATCGGCCTGGGCTTCAAGCACGAGATCGTCGGCGCAGGCGCGATCTCCGGCTCGGGCAAGATCGCCACGGTAAAGGCGCTGCCGATCACCGCGTTCCTCCAGTACAACTTCCTGGACAAGGCTTCGCGCTTCAGGCCGTACGCGATGCTGGGCGTAACGTACGCGCACTTCTACGGCGCGCGCGGCAGCGCGGCTTTGAACGGCATGAACCCCGCGAACCCGCCCAGCGGCACGGACCTGTCCGTCGATTCGAAGTGGGGCGTCGCGACCGGCGTCGGCGTCACCTTCGCCGTGACGGACAAGTGGTACGTCGATGCGCAGTATGCGCGTACGTTCCTCAAGACGACGACGCACCTCTCCACCGGTCAGACGATCTCGACGAAGCTCGATCCCGACGAGTTCCGCGTCGGCCTGGCTTATCGCTTCTGATCGCGCAACTTCATCAGCGCAAGGCCGCCTTCGGGCGGCTATTTCATTTCAGGCCGCCATCCGCTCGCACGCTGCCGCACACACGCGGCACGCCTCCGCACATTGCTGGCAGTGATCCACGTCGTGCTTGCCGCATTCTTCCGCGCACAGGCTGCAGGCGCGTGCACACAAGCCGCACATCGCACCCGCGAGTTCGCTGCCGCCTGCCATGAGCGCAACGGACACGGAACACAGCTCGGCGCAATCGAAGTCGAGCGCGATACAGCGCGCCATCATCTTCACGTCGGGCTCCTGCAGGCACAGCGACGCGCAGTGCTGGCAGGCGACGTTGCACGCATTGCAAGCGGCAATGCAGTCGAGATAGGGGGTCAGCCGATCCTTGGACATTGGTGTTCTCCTGCCCCATTCTCGGCAGCCGCGAGTGCGCCGGGCGTTCGCAAACTGAGACAATCGCGCCGAGATGAAAACCGTCAGCCTCATCGGTGCGCCCACGGACGTCGGCGCGAGCGTGCGGGGCGCGGGCATGGGCCCCGACGCGCTGCGTGTCGCCGGCTTGTATGACTCGCTGTGTGCACTCAAGCTCAACGTGATCGACCACGGCAACCTCGCCGGCCCACCGACGCCGTGGGCACTGCCGCAGGGCGGCATCCGCCATCTGGAAGAAGTCGTGCAATGGAACCGCAGCGTCTTCGACCGCGTCGCGGCCGTGCTTGCGGCAGGGCAGGTGCCGCTCCTCATGGGCGGTGACCATTGCCTGGCGATCGGCTCGATCAGCGCAGTGGCGCGGCACTGCCGCTACGCGAAAAAGAAGCTGCGCGTCATCTGGTTCGATGCGCACACCGACGTGAACAACCCCAACATCAGTCCCTCGGGCAACGTGCACGGCATGCCGGTGTCGTGCCTCCTGGGCGACGGCCCGCGCCAGCTCGTGGGATGGAGCGGCCAGCCGCAGGCGATCACATCGGACGACATCGATTTCATCGGCATCAGAAGCGTCGACGCCAGCGAGAAGATGGCGATCAAGCAGATGGGTTTGTCGGTATTCGACATGCGCCACATCGACGAACACGGCATGCGCAACACCATGCTCGAAGTCCTGCAGGACGTCGACGACGACACGCACGTGCACGTGAGTTTCGATCTCGATTGCATGGACCCGACCGATGCACCCGGCGTGGGCACCGGCGTTCGCGGCGGGCCGACGTACCGCGAGATGCAGCTGTGCATGGAGATGATCGCCGACACCGGCCGCCTCGCTTCAATCGATGTGGTGGAGATCAATCCCGCGCTGGATGTGCGCAATCGCACAGCGGAACTCGCGGTGGAGTTCGTGTCGAGTTTGTTCGGAGCATCGACGTTGGTGCGCTAATCATGAAAAAAACCAAACTTCCGAACGCAGAGGGCGCAGAGGCCTCGCAGAGTGCGCAGAAAAATGAAGGCAAAAACTCCGCGACCTCTGCGATTACTCCGCGCCCTTTGCGTTCGGAAGTTCCTGCGGGCTTCAACAAGGGCCTCACGTCCTACGGCGACACGGGCTTCTCGCTTTTCCTGCGCAAAGCCTTCATCAAGGGCGCGGGCTACACCGACGAAGCGCTCGACCGTCCCGTGATCGGCATCGCCAACACGGCGAGCAGCTACAACCCCTGCCACGGCAATGCACCGCAACTTCTCGAAGCGGTCAATCGCGGCATCATGCTCGCGGGCGGGCTGCCGATGGATTTTCCGACCATCTCGCTGCACGAAAGCTTCGCGCGGCCCACGTCGATGTACCTGCGCAACCTCATGGCGATCGACACCGAGGAGATGATCCGCGCGCAGCCGATGGATGCCGTGGTGCTGATCGGCGGCTGCGACAAGACCGTGCCCGCGCAGCTGATGGGCGCGGCTTCCGCGAACGTGCCCGCAATCCAGCTCGTCACCGGTTCGATGCTCACCGTCGCGCATCGCGGCGAGCGTGTCGGCGCGTGCACCGACTGCCGCCGCTACTGGGCAAAGTTCCGCGGAGGCGAGATCGACGAGGAGCAGGTGAGCGACGTGAACAACCAGCTCGTCGCAAGCGTGGGCACTTGCTCGGTGATGGGAACGGCCAGCACGATGGCCTGCGTCGCCGAAGCGCTGGGCATGACGGTGCCGGGCGGCGCATCGCCCCCGGCGGTCACG
>DATJJL010000129.1:0-6093 GCA_035492155.1 Ramlibacter sp.
ATGAGAGCGAGCATCCAAAAAATCCCAAGCAGCCGAACGCAGAGGGCGCAGAGGTTTCGCAGAGGACGCTGAAGCAAATGTCCTTGAAGAAAACTTTGCGCGCTCTGCGTTTACTCTGCGCCCTCTGCGTTCGGCTGTTCACAGCTTTTGCTGGGCATCATCGTCCGCCATTGGCAGCGGCGCTGCCTTCGCGAGCGACATCCACACACCGAAAGGCAGGCTCGCGCGCGTGCGCCTTGGCGCGGGCCGGGCCACGGTGAGGCGCTCGCCTTCGACGAACATCACTCCGCATTCGGCGGGCACTTCATCGGCCGATGCGATTGGCCGGCCGCGCGCGTCGTTTCCCAGCACGTACCAGCATTCGCCCAGATCGAGGTAGGAAGCGCGCTTCGATTCGTTCTTCAGGTCCGAGAGCAGATCGGCGCGGCGAACCTTCACCTCGTGCACGATCGGTTCCACATACGTCGCCACCGATGTGTTGCGAATCGAAAAAACATCCGGCCTGGCGATGCACCAGCGCAGCGGCTTGTCATCGTCGGGCTGCGGCACCTGGGCACGCAGCGAAAGTCCGCGCCACGCGATGCGGCCTGCGCGTCTCATCTCCTGCGCGACGCGATGCACGAGCGATTCATGCGCCGAGAATGCACTGCGATTGCTCGCCAGCGTTGCAGCGAGAAGTTTCACGCCTGCGTCGGTGACGCGCAGCGACTCGTGCCCGGTGGGCGCATGCACGCGGTGCAGCAGCCCAGCCGCAAGCAACTCGATCTCGAGCAGGTCCTGGCACGGCCAGCCTGCCGAGCGGTAGATGTCGCGCAGCCGCCGGGCGTGGGCTTTGCCGATCTCGGGCAAGGATGAGTCGACACTCATGGCAAGATGGGTTGGACAAAGTTTACTTCGTAGGCACGGTCCGACTAAGGTTGTAGCGCAACGCTTATCGCTTAGCTCAAGCGGCCCACCACAATTGCAGCGATGGTCGACAAAGCCACTTACGGAATCACGGCAGTCCGTTTCGCGGGCCTGCAGGTCGTCGAAGCCATGATGGGCTTGATCGATCGCACGCAAAAACACTGGGACCTGCGCCCCACGCCCACGCGCGTGACGGAGGTGGTCGATCGCCTTGTCGAGGGCGACACGGTGATCAGCTTGTTTCCCGACGAACACGGCAGCTTGCAGCCCGGCCCCGAAGTGAAGGTGGACGTGCTGCCCGAAGGCACCGAAACGCTTGCGCTTGCGGTCGACAGTCCGGGGCGCAGCCTGAAGGATCTGCCTCGGTTCTAGGAAAACGAAGGCCGCAAGCGCAGCATTCCCGTCGAGAACGCCGTGCCGCAGACGATCACGACGCCGCAAGTGATCATCCACCCCGTCACAGCTTCGCCGAGGAAGAGCGCGCCATAAATCACCGCGAACACAGGCACGACAAAGGTCACCGCGAGTGCGCGCGCAGGCCCGGCTTCCTCGATCAAACGGAAATAAAGGATGTACGCGATGCCGGTGCACAGCACGCCGAGGGCAAGCAGCGCGAGCCACGCCTTCAGGCTCGGCATGTGCGAAGGCCACGTCCAGATGGCAGGGATTGCCAGCAGGATCATCGCGCCGAGCTGGCTGCCCGTCGCGGTGGCGAGCGCGGGAAGCCCGCCCAGATAAACCTTCGCGGCATTGCCGGCGACCCCGTAGCAGAACGTCGCCACGAGACATGCGAGCACGGCCCATGCAGGCGCGACGCCGGAAGCATCGGGCTTGAAACTGGCTTTGTCCCACGCGAGCAGCGCGACACCCGCAAAGCCGATCGCCAGGCCCAGCAGGCGCGACGCGGCGGGGCGATCGCGCAGCCACACCCACGCGACGAGCGCACCGAACAGCGGCGTCGTCGCATTCAGGATCGCCGACAGGCCGCTCGTGATCGACAGCAGCGCGAATGCGAAGCACAGGAATGGGATGCCCGAATTGAGCACGCCGATCGCAAAGATCTTCTTGAAGTGCCGCTGCAGCACATGCACCTGCCCGCGCCACGCCAGCAGCGGCAAGAGAAATGCCGATGCGATCGCAACGCGCACGAAGGCGGTAGGCAAGGCGCCGAATTCGACGGTGCCCAGGCGGGTGAAGAGAAACGATGCGCCCCAGATTGCAGCAAGGAGGACGAGATCGACGACCCAGCCGCGCCGGGTCAAATCGCGCCCTCCAGTTTCAGCAGCGCGTTCTTGCGATCGATGCCGCCCGCGTAACCCGTCAGCGATCCGCCGGCGCCGAGCACGCGATGGCAAGGCACGACAATGCTCACCGGGTTGCGCCCGACCGCCGCGCCGACAGCGCGCACGGCCTGCGGCGCGCCGATGTCGCGGCCGATCGATGTGTAGGTGGCCTTCGCGCCGTGCGGGATTGCAAGCAGCGCTTGCCACACCGATTGCTGAAAGGCCGTGCCGCCTTGCAGATCGAGCGGCAAGTCAAACGAGGTCCGCCGGCCCGCGAAGTAATCGCGCAACTGCGCCACGGCGAGCACGAGCAGCGGATGATCGTCGCGCACCGTCCACTTCGAATGATCGGGCAGGTGCTTCTGGCCTTCGAACCAGATGCCGGCGACGCCGGTGTCGCTCGCAGCGACGACCATTTCGCCGAGCGGGCCGATCCAATGTGTCTTGTGAAGGGCAGGGGGGAATTTCATTTCTTGGCTCCTTGCGAGAGGGAAGACCAGGCCCTGATGACGGCATAGCTTCGCCAGGGTTTCCACGATTGCGACGCGGCTTGCGCGCTCTTGGCCGCATCGCGTGCGCCGAGCACACCCAGTGCCTTGTGCAGCGCGACGTCGCCGGCCGGAAATGCATCGGGCCAGCGCAAGGCTCGCATTGCGATGTATTGCGCCGTCCAGTCGCCGATGCCGGGAAGTTCCTTCAACTGCCCGATCGTCGCATCCACGTTCGAGCCGCTGTGAAGCTCCAGATGGCCTTGGGCCACGGCGCGCGCGATGCCGACGATCGCCGCCTGCCGCTGCCGAACGATGCCCAGTTCGCCCAGCGCATTGCCGTCCGCCTGCGCGAGAACGGCGGGCTCCGGAAACAGGCGCCGCAGCTTGTCGTCGGGTGTCGCAATGGCTTCGCCGAATCGGTCCACCAGCCGCTGCGCCAATGTGCGCGCCGCGGCGACGGTGATCTGCTGCCCGAGCACCGCGCGCACGGCAAGCTCGTAGCCGCTGAATGCGCCCGGCACTCGCAAGGCATCGCCATGCGTGAAGCTTTCGTGCAGCACGGCGTTGATCGCCTGCGGATCGGCATCGAGGTCGAAAGCGCATCGCACGCGGTGGATGACGACAGGAAGCGCGGCACGCAGCGTTTCGCTCACGCGAAGCAGCACGAGGTTGTGCGCTGGATCGAAACTCGCTTCGATCCAGCCCTTGTGCGCCGTGCCCTGGCTTTCCACGGCGAGCGTGCGCGACAGCGTGTGGCCTTCGACGTGATCCACGCCCGCAATCGCACGCGTGCGGAAGAAGGCCAGCATTGCATCGATGTCGAAGGGCGGCCGGTACGCGAGGCGTATCGCGAGCGTGCCGCGCGCGACGCCGCGCCCTTCGCGGCGCAATTGCGTCGGGTTGAGGCCGTAATGCTCCGCGAAGGCCGCGTTGAATCGGCGCAGGCTGGCGTAGCCGCTGATGAGCGCAATCTGTGCGATGGGCAGGTCGGTGTCCGCGAGCAATTGCTTGGCCGTGAGAAGGCGCCGCGTCTGCAAGTACTGCACGGGCGAGACGCCCAGGTGCGTTTCGAAAATGCGGCGCACGTGCCGGTCGCTCACGCCAAGTCGCTGCGCCAATTGTTCGACGGACGGGCTTTCGTCGCGCCATGCTTCAGGCTCGTCGAGCAGGCGCACCGCGTGCTGAACAAGAATCGAAGTGGCGTCCTGGATCGACCACGCGACGGAGTGCGGTGCAAGTTCGGGCCGGCAGCGCAGGCACGGGCGAAAGCCCGCGCCCTCGGCCTGCGCTGCGTGATGGAAGAAGCGGCAGTTCTCGAGCTTGGGCGTGCGCACACGGCACACGGGGCGGCAATAGATGCCGGTGGAGGTCACACCCGTGAAGAAGCGGCCGTCGAACCGGGCATCGCGCGCCTTGAGGGCGAGGTAACAGGCATCGGGATCGGCATCGGGTGACATGGTGACCATGATAGGCGCGCGCCGCTGGAAGGCTCGCCGTTTTCGGACATGTCCCTTTCGGCCTCAGGCGGTCTCGTCCAGAATCGCGGCCATGAAAACATACAGGATTGCCTGCATCCCGGGCGACGGCATCGGCAAGGAAGTCGTCCCCGCGGGGCAAGAGGTGCTGCAGGCACTGTCGCAAGGCGGTGCGGACTTCCGCTTCGAATTCACGTCCTTCGACTGGGGCGGCGACTATTACCGCGCACACGGAAAGATGATGCCCGATGACGGGCTCGATGCCCTCCGAAACATGGACGCGATCCTCTTCGGCTCGGCGGGCGATCCGCACATTCCCGATCACATCACGCTGTGGGGCCTGCGCCTGAAGATCTGCCAGGGCTTCGACCAGTACGCCAACGTGCGGCCCACACGCATCCTGCCGGGCATCGACGCGCCGCTCAAGCGCTGCACGCCGGCCGATCTCGACTGGGTGATCGTGCGCGAGAACTCCGAAGGCGAATACGCAGGCGTCGGCGGGCGCGCGCACCAGGGGCACCCGATCGAGGTGGCCACGGATGTGAGCATGATGACGCGCGCGGGCGTCGAGCGAATCATGCGCTTCGCCTTCACTCTCGCGCAGTCGCGGCCGCGCAAGCAGCTCACGGTCGTCACCAAATCGAACGCGCAGCGCCATGCGATGGTGATGTGGGACGAGATCGCGGTGCAGGTCTCGAAGGAATTTGCCGATGTGAAGTGGGACAAGGAGCTGGTGGATGCGTGCACGGCGCGCATGGTGAACCGGCCCGCGTCGCTCGACACGCTGGTCGCCACCAATCTGCACGCGGACATCCTGAGCGATCTTGCTGCTGCGCTCGCAGGCAGCCTCGGCATCGCGCCCACGGGCAACATCGATCCTCAGCGCCGCTACCCGTCGATGTTCGAGCCCATCCACGGCTCGGCGTTCGACATCATGGGCAAGGGGCTTGCGAACCCGATCGGCACGTTCTGGAGCTGCGTGATGCTGCTCGAACATCTCGGAGAAAAAGACGCGGCTGCGAAGCTGATGGGCGTGATCGAATCCGTGACTGCCGACAAAGCCTTGCACACGGGTGATCTCGGCGGCTCGGCGCGCACTGCGCAAGTCACCGAAGCGGTCTGCCGCCGCCTGAATACCTGAGGAGACGAAGCATGAAGAAGTGGTTGTGTGTTGATGCCCCGACAAGAACGTGACGTGTGGCAGCCAGCGCATCAGCGCGCAGCGAGTCCGAGCTTGAGCGGGACGGGTTTGCCCGGGGGTGAATCAGTCGCTTCGCCTGCCGCGACGCTCGCTCGCGCAGGGTCGACACCCGCTTGCGCGAGCACAGCCGCGACGGCCTTCGCCCGCTCTTCGCCGAGCTGCTTCAACGCATCGGCAGGGAGGGCGTGTTCTCGTTCCAGCCGTTCGCGCAGCCGGTTGTAGAACGGCGCCGCATCCGCCACCTGCGGCTCGCCCTGGATCAGATTGGCCGCACGTTGCCACAGCGGAAGCGATCGCTGCGACGGCGGCGCACTCGATGCCGCCGATGCGGCTGGTGCGGATCCTTCCGCGGCCTTCTTCGCCTTGTCCAGCTCCGCGTCGCCGAATCGTTTGGCATACACCTCGCGCAGGGCACTGCGGATGCGCCGGTCGCCGAAATCGAGCGGCCCGGGCTCTTCGCCCGCCTTCAGCTCGATGCCTGCCTGCTTCGCGACATCGATGCGCACTGCACGCGCACGCAACGCGGCACCGTCGGCCGCAGGGCTGTACTGGCCGGGGATCGACAGCTTCAGCGAATCGCGCTTCGAGAGGATCTGCGCGACCTGTTTCAGCTTCTCGCGCTCGGGCGGATGCAACACGCTGCTGCCCGGATCGAAGTCGATCGCCTCGAGCTTGTCGCCGCCCACGCCGAGCATCGCGCCCAGCGCGCGGAAGGGCGCCGTGACGATCTTCGTGAG
>DATJJL010000130.1:0-2328 GCA_035492155.1 Ramlibacter sp.
GTGCCTCGGGGGGCGGCTACTACGTGCTCAATGGCACGAAGATGTGGATCACCAACGGCCCCGATGCCGACACGATGGTGGTGTATGCGAAGACAGAGCCCGAGCTCGGCGCTCGTGGCGTTACGGCCTTCATCGTCGAAAAAGGCATGAAGGGTTTTTCGACGGCGCAAAAGCTCGACAAGCTGGGCATGCGCGGATCGCACACCGGCGAGATGGTGTTCAACAACGTCGAAGTGCCCGCATCGAATGTTCTCGGCGCCGTGAACGGCGGCGCAAAGGTGCTGATGTCCGGCCTCGATTACGAGCGCGCGGTGCTCGCCGCGGGCCCGATCGGCCTGATGCAGGCCGTGATGGACAACGTGGTCCCGTACATCCACGACCGCAAGCAGTTCGGCCAGTCCATCGGTGAGTTCCAGCTCATCCAGGGCAAGGTCGCCGACATGTACACCGTGCTGCAGGCTGCACGCGCTTTCTGCTACACCGTCGGCAAGAACCTCGACATGCTGGGCACCGAGCACGTGCGGCAGGTGCGCAAGGACTGCGCTTCGGTCATCCTGTGGTGCGCCGAGAAGGCGACGTGGATGGCCGGCGAGGGCATCCAGATCTACGGCGGCAACGGCTACATCAACGAATATCCGCTCGGGCGCCTGTGGCGCGACGCCAAGCTGTACGAGATCGGCGCGGGCACCAGCGAAATCCGCCGCATGCTCATTGGCCGCGAGCTGTTCGCGGAGACGATGTAGGTAGCCTCACGTACGCGCACGAATTCGCACGACCGTCCAAAATACAAACTATGTCGAGCATCGCCGACCTCTTTGCCCACAACCGCGCATGGGCTGCGCAGATGGAGCGCGAGCGCCCGGGCTTTTTCTCGTCGCTCACCAAGCAGCAGGCGCCCAAGTACATGTGGATCGGCTGTTCCGACAGTCGCGTGCCCGCCAACCAGATCACGGGGCTCGATCCGGGCGAGGTGTTCGTCCATCGCAACATCGCGAACGTGGTGGTGCACTCCGACCTGAATACGCTCTCGACGATCCAGTTCTCGGTGGACGTGCTCAAGGTCGAACACATCATGGTGGTCGGCCACTACGGCTGCGGCGGCGTGCAGGCGGCGCTCGAAAACAGGCGCGTGGGCCTGGCCGACAACTGGATCCGGCACATCACCGACGTGCGCGACAGGCACCGCGGCATCCTCGAAAACCTGGCGCCCGAAAAGCGCTTCGACGCACTGGTCGAGCTGAACGTCATCGAGCAGGTGGTCAACGTGTGCGTGAGCACCGTGATGACCGACGCGTGGGCCAAGGGCCAGAAGGTCAAGGTGCACGGCTGGGCCTACGGCGTGCACGACGGCCTGCTGCACGACCTGCACATGGACATCGACGGCCACGATTCGATAGCGCCCGCGTACCGCGCGGCGATCGAAGGCGTGATGGTCGCGCGGCGCTAGCGAAGGAACGCACGATGCCGATGTTCCCGCAGCGCCTCGATTCCCCACTGGCGTACGACATCGCGAAGGCGATGCTCGACGGGTTCAATCGGCACTATCGGCTGTTCCGCACGGAGTCCGCGCGCGCGAAGCACCGCTTCGAGACGGCCGACTGGCACGGCCAGCAACGCGGGCAGCGCGAGCGCATCCAGTTCTACGACTTGCGTGTGCGCGAAGCCGTGACGCGTCTCGAAAAGGAATTCAAGGCGGGCGACCAGTTGATGGATGTGTGGCAGCAGATCAAGCTGCACTTCATCGGCCTGATGGTCGATCATCACCAGCCCGAGTGCGCCGAGACTTTCTTCAACTCGGTCACGACCAAGATCCTGCATCGCACGCACTTCCACAACGACTTCATCTTCGTGCGGCCGGCGGTCAGCACCGAATACATCGAGAACGACGAGCCGGCAGCGATGCCCACCTATCGCTCGTACTACCCGACGCGCGAGACGATGCACGAGACCATCGTGCGGATCATCGACAACTTCCAGCTGCAGCGGCCCTTCGACGACCTGCAGCGCGATGCCGATTTCGTGCTCGAGTCCTTCGGCTCGCGGCTTGCGCAAGTGAAGCTGCGGGCGAATTTCCAGATCCAGGTGCTCTCGTCGCTGTTCTACCGAAACAAGGGCGCGTACGTCATCGGCAAGCTGATCAACGGATTCAATGAAGTGCCCTTTGCGCTGCCGATCCTGCACAACAAGCAGGGCAAGCTGTTCATCGATGCGTGCCTTTTCGGCGAGGACGACATCCAGGCGCTCTTCTCGTTTGCGCGGGCGTACTTCATGGTGGACATGGAAATTCCATCGGCCTATGTGCAGTTCCTGCGCTCGCTCATGCCGCGC
>DATJJL010000131.1:0-10954 GCA_035492155.1 Ramlibacter sp.
GAGCTGGGCCAGGCCAAGCGCATCGAAGTGGGCAAGGAAAACACCACGATCATCGACGGCGCCGGCAAGGCCGCCGACATCGAAGCGCGCGTCAAGCAGATCCGCGTGCAGATCGAGGAAGCCACCAGCGACTACGACCGCGAGAAGCTGCAAGAGCGCGTGGCGAAGCTCGCCGGCGGCGTGGCGGTGATCAAGGTCGGCGCCGCGACCGAAGTCGAAATGAAGGAAAAGAAGGCTCGCGTCGAAGACGCCCTGCACGCCACGCGTGCCGCGGTGGAAGAAGGCGTGGTGGCCGGTGGCGGCGTCGCGCTGCTGCGCGCCAAGCAAGCCGCGGGCACCATCAAGGGCGACAACGCCGACCAGGAAGCGGGCATCAAGCTCGTGCTGAAGGCGATCGAATCGCCGCTGCGCGAGATCGTCTACAACGCCGGCGGCGAAGCCAGCGTCGTGGTCAACCGCGTGCTGGAAGGCAAGGGCAACTACGGCTTCAACGCCGCGAACGATACCTACGGCGACATGATCGAGATGGGCATTCTCGATCCGACGAAGGTCACGCGTACTGCTCTGCAAAACGCCGCGTCCGTCGCGTCGCTGATGCTGACCACCGAAGCGATGGTTGCCGAAGCGCCGAAGGACGAAGCGCCCGCAATGCCCGGTGGCGGCATGGGTGGAATGGGCGGCATGGGCATGGACATGTAAGTCCAGCGCCCACGCGCCAACAAAAAGCCGGGCAGTGCCCGGCTTTTTTTATTGCGCGCCCGGCGCCATTTCGGGCGGGGGCGGCGGTGCGTCCTGCGGAGCCTCGCCGTACTGGTTCGAGCCTGCCTGGCCCGGCTGTGCGGCCCAGTAGATGAGGATGGCCCAGCCGATGAGCGGGATGATCCACAGCAGCTGAAGCCAGCCGCTCTTGCCGAGGTCGTGCAGGCGGCGCGCGCCGACGGCGATCGACGGGACGAACAGCGCCAGCGAGATCAGGCTGCTGATCCAGCCGCGGAATACGCCGCCCGCAACAATGTTCACGATGAAGCAAAACAGCACGAACCACCAGAACTCGGGGCGCGACGCGCGTCCGTTGAATTCGGCGTATTTCTGGGCAAGGCAGGTCTTGACCGAGGTCGCGAAATCCATGGTTCTCCTCTCGTCCGGGAAAGATTCCCGGCGGGCATCATGCGCTAGCGAAGGCGCTTGAGCAAGCCCGCAGTCGATGTGTCGAGGCCCTTGTCGTCGCCGGTTCGAAGGCGCGGCGCGATGTCCTTCGCCAGCACCTTGCCCAGCTCGACACCCCACTGGTCGAAGCTGTCGATGCCCCAGATCGAGCCGCTGGTGAACACCCGGTGCTCGTACATCGCGATGAGCGCGCCGAAGCTCGCCGCGTCGAGCCGCTCGAGGATGAAGAAGGTGCTCGGGCGGTTGCCCGGGAAATCCTTGTGCCCACCCGGATCTGCCTTGCCCTGCATGAGCGCTTGCGCCTGCGCGAGTGCGTTCGCCAGCAGTTGCTCGTGATGCCCTTCGAGCGTGTGCGCCGCCTCCTTCACCGCGATGAATTCGACGGGCACGGTGTCGGTGCCCTGATGCAGCATCTGGAAGTAAGCGTGTTGTCCGTTCGTTCCGGGTTCACCCCAGACAACGGGCGACGTCGCGACGGTGAGCGGCCGACCCATGGCGTCGACACGCTTGCCGTTGCTCTCCATCTCGAGTTGCTGCAGGTACGCGGGCAGCCGCCGCAACGCACTGTGATACGGCGCGACGCTGCGGCTTGCGAAGCCGTGGAAGTTGCGATACCACACGTCGATGAGGCCGAGGCGCACGGGCAGGTTCGCATCGAGCGGCGCCGTGCGGAAGTGCTCGTCCATCTCGTGCGCGCCGGCGAGCATGCTGCGGAAATTCGCAGCGCCGATCGAGATCGCAATGGGCAGTCCGATGGCCGACCACATCGAATAGCGCCCGCCCACCCAGTCCCAGAAGCCGAAAGTCGTCTCGATGCCGAACTCACGAGCGGCCTTCACGTTCGTCGTGAGCGCAGCGAAATGCCGCGCGATGTCGGCGCCGCCCTGCTGCCCGAACCACGCCTTCGCCGAGCGCGCGTTGGTCATCGTCTCGATGGTCGTGAACGTCTTCGAGGCGATGAGGAACAACGTCGATGCGGGCTTCACTTGAGCGAGCACAGAGGCGAGTTCATGACCATCGACGTTCGACACGAAATGGAAGCGCTTGCCCGCAACAGCGAATTGCGCCAGTGCGAGCACCGCCATCTGCGGCCCGAGGTCCGAGCCGCCGATGCCGATGTTGACGACGTCGGTAATGCCCGGATCGCCTCGCACCTGCTCCGCATACGCCAGCATCGCATCGAGCGTCTCGTGCACGGCGCGCGCGTCCGGGTCGGTGCTCGCGCCCTTGGGGCTGCGCAGCAGCCAATGCTTCACCGCGCGCTGCTCGGTGTTGTTGACGAGCTCGCCCGCGAACATCGCATCGCGATGCTTTTCGAGCATGCATTCGCGGGCCAGCTCGAGCATGAGCGCTCGCGCGTGCGCGTCGACGAGATTCTTGGAGAGGTCCGCGAACACGCGCGGCGCCTGCTGGCTGTAGGTTTCGAACCGCTGGGAGTCGGCGCGGAACGCCTCGCGCAGGTCGAAGCCGTGCGCCACCTTGTCGAAATGCTGTCTCAGCGACAGCCAGGCTTGCGTGTGGTCGCAATGCGGACGGGAGATGCCGGCGATCATGCGGCATTATCGCGATGAGGCCACCTCAGCCGCGCGGAATCGTTAAAGTGGGGGCAAAGAACCACAACACCTCATGAGCTTCGACCTCATCGTTTTCGGCGGCACGGGCGACCTCGCGTGGCGCAAGTTGATGCCCGCCCTTTTCCAGGCTTTCCGCCACGGCAGCTTGCCGCCGGACGGTCGCATCATCGGCATCGCCCGCGACAACCTCTCGGACGCGCAGTACCGCGACCTGATCCGCGCCCGCTTCGACCAGGTGGATCTCGCCAAGCGGCCCAGCCCGGAGGAATTCGGGCAGTTTGCGCAGCTGCTGCATTTCATGCGCATGGACCTCTCGAAGCCCGGCGACTTCCAGCGCCTGGGCGCGCTTGTGCACGAGCGCCGAGCGGATGTGGTGGTCATGTATCTCGCGACGGCGCCGTCGCTTTTCACGGCTGCTGTGGAGCAGCTTGCGGCGGCGGGCCTGAACACTTCGAACACGCGGCTCGTGCTCGAAAAACCGCTGGGGCACGACCTCGCATCGAATCGCGAGATCAACAATGCCGTGCGCCGCGTGCTCTCCGAAAACCAGGTCTTTCGCATCGACCATTACCTGGGCAAGCCGTCGGTGCAGAACCTTTTCGCGTTGCGCTTCGGCAATGCACTCTTCGAGCCGCTGTGGCGGCGCGAGGACATCGCGAATATCCAGATCACCATTGCCGAGGACATCGGCGTCGAAAAGCGCGGCGCGTTTTACGATCAGACCGGCGCCCTGCGCGACATGGTGCAGAACCATGCATTGCAACTCTTGTGCGCGATCGCAATGGAGCCGCCGATCAACTCGCATGCAGACGCGATCCGCGACGAAAAACTGAAGGTGCTGCGTTCGCTCAAGGCCTGGACGCCGGAGGCGCTGGCTCAGCATGTGGTGCGCGGACAGTACGCGGGTTATCTCGAAGAGCCGGGCGTGAAGCCCGAGAGCAGCACCGAAACCTTCGTCGCGCTGCATGCGGAGATTGCAAACTGGCGATGGGCCGGCGTGCCTTTCTACATCCGCACCGGAAAGCGGCTCGCGCAGCGCGATGCACGCATCGTCGTGAACTTCCGCCCCACGCCGCATGCGATCTATCAGGCCCCGGTGGGTGCGGTCAACAAGCTCGTGATCCACCTGCAACCGAAGGACGGCCTCGAGCTGCACCTGCTCGCGCAAGGCCAGGACGGAAGGCGCGCAACGCAAATGCTGCAGCCGGTGCATCTCGATCTCGATTTCGACAAGCGCTTCGGTTCCGAACGCGTGGGCGCGTACGAGCGTCTGCTGATGGACGTGATCGACGGCCGGCTGAATCTTTTCGTGCGGGCCGATGAACAAGAAGAGGCTTGGCGATGGGTGGAACCCGTCATCGAACATTGGGCTCAAGACCCGACGGGTCCACGTTCCTACACACCGGGCACATGGGGACCGAGTGCATCGAGCGCGATGATCGCGCGCGACGGCCATTGCTGGTCCGAGGAGTGTTGACCACCCCCGAAGCGCCTGCGGCGCCTCCCCCTCAAGGGGGCGCCACCAGCGGCCCTGGGACAGTCAAGTTATCTAAGGAAGCGGATGCCCGGCTTCAGTTCCTCGTAGAGGAGGTAATCCGTTTCCTTCATGCCGAGCGAGCTGTAGGTGGCATGCGCAACCTCGTTCTCCTTCTCGACATACAGGCGAAAGCCGCACACCGATGCATCGCTGGTTGCGAGTGCGCGCACGTGCTCGTAAAGGCGCCGGTACACGCCTTGCCTGCGGAACTCCTTCTTGACGTATACGCTCTGTATCCACCAGAAGAGGCCGTTTCGCCAGTCGCTCCACTCGTTGGTGATCATGAGGCAAGCCACCACATCACCCGCGTGTTCCGCCACGACGTAAAAGCCGAGAGACGGCATGCCGATCAGGCGCCGCACGCCCGCGCCGATCACTTCGGGGATCAGCTCCTTGCCTTCGGTCTCAAGCGCCATCGCCGCGTTGAAAGCCGCGATCGTGTTCGCATCGCGCAGCTCGCCGCGGCGAAATGCAAGCTCGACCGTCATCAGATCCGCCCTTCCTCCACCGCGTGGCAGGCGACACGCACGCCTCGCAGCTCGAGCAATGCAGGCCGCTCGGCGCGACACCTGTCGTTCGCATGCGGACATCGCGGATTGAACGTGCAGCCGCTCGGCGGATTGAGCGGGTTGGGCACCTCGCCTTGCACCGGTGTGCGCGAGCGGCCCGTGGCGTGCATCTTCGGAATCGCTTCGAGCAGCATCTTCGTGTAGGGATGCTGAGGCGTGGCGAAGAGCTTGCGCTTGTCGGCCAGCTCCACGATGCGCCCGAGGTACATCACGCCGACGTCATCGCTCACATGGCGCACGACGGCGAGGTTGTGCGAGATGAACAGGTATGTCAGCCCCCGCGCGCGCTGCAGGTCCTTCATGATGTTGAGCACTTGCGCCTGCACGCTCACGTCCAGCGCCGATGTGGGCTCATCGCACACGAGGAACTCCGGCTCGGTAGCCAGTGCACGCGCGATCGAGATGCGCTGGCGCTGCCCGCCGGAGAACTGGTGCGGGTACTTTTCCATGTCGCCGGCACCCAGCCCCACCGATTCGAGCAGCTGCGCGACGCGCGTATCGAGCTCGGCCTTGTTCGTGATGATGCCGTGTTCTTTCAGCGGCTCGCCCACGATGTCTTCCACCGTCCAGCGCGGGTTCAGGCTCGCATACGGGTCCTGGAAGATCATCTGGATGCGACGGCGGATGGTGCGGTTGCCGGTGCGGTACGCCGCATGCGCATCGTGGCCGTCGAAATTCACGTTGCCGCGCGAAGGCTCATACAGCCCCACGAGCAGCTTCGCCACCGTGCTCTTGCCGCAGCCCGATTCACCGACGAGTGCAAGCGTTCGCCCTTTCGCGATGTCGAAGCTCACGCCATCGACCGCATGCAGCAGCGTGCGGCCCTTGCGTTCGATCAAGCGGTTCAGAAGCGGCGCCGAGACGTCGAAGGTGCGCGCGAGGTCGCGCGCTTGCACCAGGGCTTCTGTCATGCGACCGCCTTCAACGGTACGCCTGACGCGGCGTCGTGCAGCCAGCAAGCGGCCCGCGTCGCACCGGCAGGCAATAGATCGGGGCGCTCGACGCGGCAGCGGTCGAACACGCGCGGGCAGCGCGGGTTGTACGCGCAGCCGGGCGGAATCGCGTTCAGGCGCGGCATCGTGCCGTCGATCTGGTAGAGGCGCTCGCGATCTTCGGTGATGTCGGGGATCGCAGCCATCAGGCCCATGGTGTACGGATGCGCGGGCTGGTTGATCACTTCGTGCACGGGGCCGATTTCGGCGACGCGGCCGGCGTACATCACGGCAACGCGATCGCACGTTTCGGCGATCACGCCCATGTCGTGCGTGATCAGCATGACAGCGGCCCCGCGCTCGCGGCACACGCGCTTGAGCAGCGAGATGATCTGCGCCTGGATCGAGACGTCCAGCGCTGTTGTCGGTTCATCGGCAACGATCAGCTTGGGCTCGGCGGCGAGCGCGAGCGCGATCACCACGCGCTGGCGCATGCCGCCCGAGAACTGGTGCGGGAAATGATCGATGCGTTCTTTCGCTGCCGGGATGCCGGTGTCTTCGAGCAGCCCGATCGCGCGCTGTCGCGCTTCTTCATTGCTCACGGGCAAATGCGTCTGGATGGTCTCGACGATCTGCCGTCCGATGGTGTAGAGCGGATTCAGCGACGTGAGCGGGTCCTGGAAGATCGCGCCGATCTTGCGGCCGCGAATCTGCCGCATCTTGTCCTGCGGGAGGTTGTCGATGCGCCGGCCTTCGAGCATCACTTGGCCGCCTGCGATGCGACCGGGCGGCTCGAGCAGGCCGATGATCGCAGAGCCGGTGAGCGACTTGCCCGCGCCGGATTCGCCGACCACGCCCAGGATTTCGCCCGGAGCGATGTCGAAGCTGACGTCGTCCAGCGCGCGCAGCGTGCCGCGGCGGTACGGGAATTCGACGACGAGGTTTTCTACTTGAAGCAGCGACATCAGCGCAATCGAGGATTGAGGGCGTCGCGCAGCCAGTCGCCCAGCAGGTTCACCGACAGCGCGATGATGACGAGCATCGCGCCGGGGAACACGGTGATCCACCAGTTGCCCGAGAAGAGGAACTTGTTGCCGACCTGGATCAGCGTGCCCAGCGAAGGCGAATTCGGCGGCACGCCGACACCGAGAAACGATAGCGTGGCCTCGGTGATGATCGCCGTGGCGACTTGAATCGTCGCCAGCACCATCACCGGCCCGAGGATGTTCGGCAGCACATGGCGGCGCATGATGCGAAGTGGCGAAACGCCCGTGACACGCGCGGCCTGCACGTACTCGCGATTGCGCTCGACGAGCGTGGAGCCGCGCACGGTGCGCGCGTATTGCACCCATCCGCCACCACCGGCGAGCGAGATCGAGATGATGAGTACGCCGAATGCGACGGCGTCGTTCGCGTTGGGGAACATCGCGCGGCCGACACCGGCGATCAAGAGCGCAACGAGGATCGCGGGGAACGACAGCACGACATCGCACACGCGCATGATGAATGCGTCGGTGCGTCCGCCGATGAAACCTGCGAGCAACCCGAGGCTCACGCCGATGATGATCGAGACGATCACCGACGCGACGCCCACGAGCAGCGAGATGCGCGCGCCGAACATCAGCGCCGAGAAGATGTCGCGGCCCTGGTCGTCCGTGCCCAGCAGGTACTTCGGACTGCCGCCTTGCAGCCATCGCGGCGGCAGGAATGCGTCGCCCAGCTCCAGCGTCGACAAGTCGAACGGATGGTGCGGGGCGACCCAGTTCGCGAAGACTGCCGCGAAGATGCACGCGAAGGCGATCAGCGCCGCACCCACCGCGACGGGTGAAGTGCGGAAGCTGTAGCCGATGTCGCTGTGCCAGGCGCGGCTGAAGAAGCCGGGAGAAGCAGCCGCTTGCGTCACTTGATGGTGATGTACTTCCAGACCATCTCGTTGCCGGGCAACTGCACGGCATCGACGTTCTTCTTCATCGCCCAGTTCAGGAACTGCTGGTGCAGCGGGATGTGGCCGATGTCGTCGAGATGGATCTTCACCGCTTCGTGGATCATGTCGCCGCGCTTCTTCGGGTCGATCTCGGAGGCGATCTTCTCGGTGAGCTCATCCAGCTTCGGATTGCTGTACGCGCCGAGGTTGAACTGCCCGCGGCCACCCTCGCCGGGTGTCGACATGATCGAATACAGCACGTTGTGCGCATCGACCGTGCTCGACGTCCAGCCCAGCATGTAGAAGCTCGTGTCGCGGCGCAGGATCTTCGGGAAGTAAGTGCCCTTGGTTTCGGCCTCGAGGTTGATCTTCACGCCCACGCGCGCGAGGTTCGCAGATACGGCCTGGCAGATCGCGGCGTCGTTGACGTAGCGGTCGTTCGGGCAGTTCATCTTCACCTCGAAGCCGTTGGGGTAGCCGGCTTCGGCGAGCAGTTTCTTCGACGCTTCCGGGTCGTAGGGCAGGCGCTTGTTGAGATCGGCCGCGAAGCCATTGACCTGCGCGGGCCACATCTCGGCGATGGGGTTCGATGCACCCCGCATGACCGTGCGCTTGATGCCTTCGATGTCGATGGCCTGGTAGAACGCCTGGCGCACGCGCTTGTCCTTGAACGGGTTCTTGCCCTTCACGTTCGAGAACAGCAGCTCGTCGCGCTTTTGGTCCATGCCCAGGAAAATCACGCGCAGCTCGGGGCCCTGCAACACCTTGAGCTTCGGATCGGCCTTGATGCGGTCGATGTCCTGCACCGGCACCGGTTCCATGAAATCAATTTCGCCGGAGACCAGCGCAGCGACGCGAGTGGCGTCGTTACCGATCACGTTGAAGATCACCTGGTCGACGTTGCCGTCGATCTTGCCCCAGTAGTTGCCGTTGCGAACGAAGGTCGTGCGCACATTGGGCTGGCGCTCGCGCAGGCGATAAGGGCCCGTGCCGTTCGCGCGGAACGACGCCGCGTTTTCGATGCCCTTGCGACGATCGACGGGGTGCACGGCCTGGTTCTGCTCGCACCACTTCTTGCTCATGATGAACCAGCGATAGAACACGTCCGGCAGGATCGGGAACGGCTGGTTCGTGACGATGTCGATCGAGTTGTCGTTGATCTTCCTGATTTCCTTGATCTGGCCGACATACGTCTTCATGTCGCTGCCGGGATCCTTCGCGCGCTGGTAGCTGAAGATCACGTCGTCCGCGGTGAACGGGGTGCCGTCGTGGAACTGCACGCCCTTGCGCAGCTCGAAGTGCCACACCGTCGGCGATGTCTGCTTCCAGGACGTCGCGAGCGCCGGCACGAGCTTGTAGTTCTTGTCGCGCGTGACGAGTGGTTCGTACACGTTCTCCAGCACCGTGAGCTGCAGCGATTCGTTGAGCGAATGCGGGTCCATGGACAGCGCGTCGCCCTGGTCGCCGATCCGCAGGATTGCGGCCTGGCTGCCGGTGGCCAGCAGTGCGAGCGCCGCGGCGGCGGCGAGCAGCGAGGGTTTCAATTTCATCTTCTATCTCCTCGGGGTTGAAAGGCTCCGCTCATGCGGCAAGGGGCATCCCCTGCTCGATGAGGCTTGCGTGCAACGCTGAGCCGAGCGGCAGGATGTCGTCGTTGAAGTCGTAACGCGGGTTGTGCAGGAAGCAGTTGTCGCCGCCCTGGCCGAGGCGCAAGTACGCGCCCGGCTTGGTCTGCAGCATGAACGAGAAGTCCTCGGCGCCCATGCTGGGCTCCATGTCGCGGTCCACGTGTTCGGGGCCGACAAGCGTCTCCGCGACGTCGGCGGCGAACGACGCTTCGTCGGCGGTGTTGATCGTGGCCGGGTACGAACGCTCGTATTTCACCGAAGCCGTCGCACCGAAGCCGAGGGCTATCGCGGATGCAATTTCCTGCAAGCGCTTTTCGACCAGTGCCTGCACTTCGGTCTTGAACGTGCGAATGGTGCCGACGATGGTCGCACTGTTGGGGATCACGCTCATGGCATGCAGGTCGCCGGCCTGGATCGCGCACAGGCTGACTACTGCGCTGTCGATCGGCCGCACGTTGCGCGACACGATGCTCTGCGCCGCGGTGATGATGTGCGCCGAGACGAGCACCGGATCGATCGCGAGATAAGCGTGCGCGCCGTGGCCACCCTTGCCTGTGACCTCGATGGTCACGCGATCGGCCGCGGCCATCATCGCGCCCATGTTGATGCCGATGGTGCCCGGCCGCATCGCAGGCCAGTTGTGCATCGCGTAGATCGATTCGACGGGAAAGCGATCGAAAAGACCGTCTTCGATCATCGCCTTCGCGCCGGCGAATCCTTCCTCGCCCGGCTGGAACACGAGCACGGCCGTGCCGTCGAAATTGCGGGTCTCCGCGAGATACCGCGCAGCGCCGACAAGCATCGCCGTGTGACCGTCGTGCCCGCAGCCGTGCATCATCCCCTGCTTCGCCGAGCGCCACGCGAAGTCGTTCTGCTCCGACATCGTGAGAGCGTCCATGTCGGCGCGCAGGCCGAGCATGCGGCCGCTTTTCGTGCTGCGGCCTTTGATGACAGCCACGACTCCGGTCTTGCCGATTCGGTTGTGGATCTCGTCGACGCCGCAGACCCTGAGCGCTTCCGCCACACGAGCCGAGGTGTAGACCTCTTCGAACCCGATTTCGGGATGGGCGTGCAGGTCGTGCCTCAGCGCGACGAGTTCCGGGATGTAGTGCGCGATTTGCGCAAAGGCGCGGCCGTTGGCCTTCAGGCGGGGGGCAAGCATCAGTGGCCCCTCGCGCCTTCGACGCGCAGGCGCGGATCGACGGCGAAATAAAGCATGTCCACAACCAGATTGATGATGACGAAGATCAGTGCGATGAGGCACAGGTAGGCGGCCATCACGGGGATGTCGGCGAACGTCACCGCCTGGATGAACAGCAGGCCCATGCCCGGCCACTGGAAAACTGTTTCGGTAATGATCGAGAACGCGATGAGCGTGCCGAGCTGCAAGCCGATGATGGTCATTACCGGTACGAGCGTGTTCTTGAGCGCATGGCCGAAGTGGATCGCCCTGTCCGACAGTCCGCGTGCTCGCGCGAACTTGATGTAGTCGGTGCGCAGCACTTCGAGCATCTCGGCGCGCACGAGCCGCATGATGAGCGTGAGCTGGAAGATCGCGAGCGTGATCGAGGGCAGCACGAGGTGCGCCCAGCCATCGCGCGTGAAAAGGCCGCTCGTCCACCA
>DATJJL010000132.1:0-11384 GCA_035492155.1 Ramlibacter sp.
ACCTCGGCGAGGGTGATGTACGAGGATGTGTCGGTGTCGTAGAGCCGCCGGTTCGGGTACTTCTTGATCACCCGCTGGGCCGGCTTTGCGCCACCCGTTTTTTTGGTTTGCACTGGCTGTTCCTCGCTCACCCTTATTGCATTGCAACAGATTCTAGGTGAGGCACTTCTTGAGGGCTATCCCTAGGTTTTCCCTGAGCGTCGGTTACTCGGTGTCGCCGAGGTCCCAGGTTTCCGCGCTTGCGCCGGCCAGCGCGCGGACGCGCTCTTCGTCGCGCGCGAACTCGTCCGCGGGCCCCTCGTACACGACACGGCCGTCGTCGAGCACATAAGCGCGGTCCGCGATTTCCACCGCCGCACGAACGTTCTGCTCCACCAGCAGGATCGACATGCCTTCGGTGCGCATGCGAGCGACGACATCGAACACCTGCTTCACGATCAGCGGTGCAAGACCTTGCGACGGCTCGTCGAGCATCAGCAGCTTCGGGTTGAGAAGCAGGGCGCGGGCGATGGAGAGCATTTCCTGCTCGCCGCCCGACAACTGCCGGCCCTTGTTGTTCATGCGTTCGTGAAGGCGCGGGAAGAGCTCGTACACACGCTTGATGTCCCACGGCCCGCTGCGTCCGGCGGGCACGCGCAGATTCTCGTCCACCGTGAGGTTGCCGAACACGCGCCTGCCTTCGGGCACGAGACCGACACCGAGGGCCGCAATGCGATAAGGCGGCCAGCCCATCGTCTCCTTGCCGAGCACGGTGATGCGGCCCTCGCGTGCAGGCGTGAGGCCCATCAGGCTTCGCATCGTCGTCGTCTTGCCGGCGCCGTTGCGGCCCAGCAGGGTGACGATCTCGCCCTCGCGCACCTCGAGGCCGACGCCGTGAAGGATGTGGCTCTTGCCGTAGAAGGTTTGCAGGCCCTGGGCCTCGAGCACGTTCATTCGGTCTTCCCCAGGTACGCAGCCTGCACGCGCTCATCCTTCGCGATCTCGTCGGGCGTTCCTTCCGCAAGCACCGATCCTTCTGCGAGCACCATGATCCGGTCGGCGAGATGGAAGATCACGCGCATGTCGTGTTCGATGAGCACGATGCTGAGTTTCTCGTCGCGGTGCAGCCGGCGGATCAGCCGCGTGATGTCGTACGTTTCCTGGTCGCCCATGCCCGCCGTCGGTTCGTCGAGAAGCAGCAGCCGCGGCCGCAGCGCAATCGACATCATGATCTCCGTCGCGCGCTGGTCGCCATGCGGCAACTCGCTCACGAGGCGGTCGGCCTTCTCTGCCAGCCCGCCCATCTGGACGAGCTCGTCGATACGCGAGCGAGTCTTCGCGTCGACCTCGCGCGAGACCCACGGACGGTTGCGCAGGCCCGATGCAACTTCCACAGCCACGCGAAGGTTCTCGCGCAACGTGAGCTCCGGAAAGACCTCGGTGATCTGGAACGTGCGCGCGATGCCATGTTTCACGCGCTGGTGCGGCGGCCAGGCCGTCACGTCCTGTCCGTCGAAGTGGATCGTGCCGGATGTGGGAGGGAAGAAACCGCTGATCAGGTTGAAAAACGTCGTCTTGCCCGCGCCGTTCGGCCCGATGACGGCGCGAAGCTCGCCCGGCTCGACGGCAAGGGAAACATCGTTGACAGCGATGAGGCTGCCGAAGTGGCGGGAGGCATTTCGGACTTCGAGAAGGCTCACGTACCGAGCCTCCTCTTCACGATGCCCATCACGCCGCGCGGGAAGAACGTGACCACGAGCACGAAGAACAGGCCGATGAACGACATCCAGTTCTCGGTGTGGCTGGAGACGTAATCCTGCAGCACGACGAAGATGCCCGCGCCGACAAGCGGCCCCCAGAACGAGCGCATGCCGCCCAGCACGGCCATGATCACGAAGTTGCCCGAGAGCGTCCAGTGCAGCGAACGCGGATCGGTGAAGTTGCTGAGGAGCGCATACATGGCCCCCGCCAATGCGGCAAAGCCACCGGAGATGACGAAGGACAACCAGATGTGCCGCTCCACCGGAATGCCGAGGAAGCGCGCGCGCCGCTCGTTCTCGCGAATGGCCACGAGCGTGCGGCCCAGCGGCGAGCGAAGCAGCAGCGCCATCACGGCCACGGCGATCGCGAACAGGGCCAGCACCATGTAATAGAACGCCTTGTCGTTGCCCAGGATGTCGAGCTTGGCGAAGCCGAAATTCAGCGGCTGCCTTTGCCAACCCGTGATGCCGTCGTCGCCACCCGTGACGGAATTCCATCGGAACGCAATGAAGTAGAACACCTGCCCGAAAGCGATCGTGACCATCGCGAAGTAGGTACCGCGTAGTTTGACGATCAAAGCACCGATGAGCGCGGCGGCGACGGCGCCGACGATCACTCCGACAACGATGGATAGCGCCGTGCTCGGCACCATGTACTTGATCGTCATCGCGGCGCCGTAGGCGCCCAGGCCGAAGTACGCTGCATGACCGAACGAGAGCACGCCCGTGAAACCGAGCAGGAAATTCACGGCCATCGCTGCCAGCCCGAGCACCACCACGCGCGAAGCCAGCTCGGTATAGCCGCCCATCGCGTCCATCCAGAAAGGCATCGTGAGCAGCAGGATCCAGATGAGCGGCGTGGACAGCCGCTTGTCGATTGCGGTCACTGCACTCTCCCCTCTTCACCCAGCAGGCCGCGCGGGCGAACGAGCAGCACCAGGCCCATCATCACGTACATCACCGCCTCCGTCGCGGATGGAAAGAACACAGTCGTCACACCGGACGCCACGCCGATCAGCAAGCCGCCCAGCAGCGTGCCGGGCAGGCTGCCCAAGCCGCCCACGATGATCGCGACGAAGCTCGGCATGATGAGTGACGTGCCGATGGTCGGCTGCAGGCCAAGCATGCCGGCCGCGAGCACACCCGCAAGGCCCGCAAGGTAGATGCCCAGCCCGAAGTTCAGGTTGCGCAGCACGCCAACGTTGACGCCCAGCGCGGACACGGTTTCGAGATCCACCGTGCCTGCGCGAATCCGCATGCCCAGCCGCGTGCGACCGAGGATCAGGAAAAGCGCGGTCACGACGATCGCGACGAGCCCCACCATGAACAGGCGATAACCCGTGAGGAAGAAAAAGCTCGTCGACAGCGGCGTGGTGAGCCAGCTGGGGATCGGATAAGGCACGCTTTGCGCGCCCCAGATGTAGCGCGCGACATCCTCGAGGATGTAGGCGAGCCCGAACGTGAGCAGCAGGCTGTAGAGCGGATCGCGCCCGTACAGGCGGCGGATCAGCAAGCGCTCGACGATGATGCCGAGGAGCGCCGTGAGCAGCGGCGCGAACAGCAGCCCGCCCCAGAAGCCGACGTACGGCATCATGGTGTAGGCGAGGTACGCGCCGATGGCCAGGAAGCCGCCGTGCGCGAAGTTGATGACGCCGCTGAGGTTGAGGATCAACGACAGCCCGAGCGCCATCAGCGCGTAGAACGCGCCGACGATCAGGCCATTGAAGATGTTGAAAAGCAGGACCTGGGTCATGCCCGGTCAGGTCGGCCAGGTCATCTTGCAGCCCGACTCTTCGAGGGTGCCTGCCGCGTCGTCGCCCTTGACCACTTGCGTGACCTTGAACAGGTCGTCAGGGGCCGAGCCCTTCGCCTGCGCCTGGCCCACGAAGAGGTTCGGGATCAGCTGGTTCTGGTTCGCGCGGAAGTACGGCGCGTCCGGCATCAGCGCGACCTCGGGCGGCAGCTTCAGGTTCTGCAGCGCCTTCGACATCTTCAGCGTGTCCAGCGACTTCGCCGTGTTCGCAGCCAGCGCGCACGACCAGGCGGACGCGAAGCCGAACCATGTACGCGCCGTCGGCACGCGGCCCGTCTTCTTCTTGATCGCTTCGACGAATTCCTTGACGTGGGGAACGTTCGGCTGGTTCCAGTACCACTCGAACACCCACGTGCCGATGCGCGCTTCGGGCGGAAGGCCTTCGAGTGCCTCGAGTTCCTGCTGGCCGCCTGCCAGATGGAACTTCTTGTCGAGGCCGAACTGCACCGCCTGCTTCAGCGCATTGATCATGTCGTCGCCCTGCGTGAGGAACACGATCACGTCCGGGTTCGCGGCCTGCGCCTTGATCAGGAAGGAGGAGAAGTCCGTCGTGCCCAGCGGCGTGAGGTCACCGCCCACCTTCGTGCCGCCTGCCTTCGCGCAGGCCTTTTCCAGTCCGGCTTGCAGCGTGTGGCCGAATGCGTAGTCGGGGGTGATGTAGTACCACTTCTTGCCCGCGTTCTTGATGAGGGCGGGCGTGACAGCATTCGCTTCCATCTGCGTCGTATTGCAGATACGGAACACGTTGTGGTGGCAGCTGGTACCGGTGACGGCGTCGGTGTGACCGCCGGTCACCATCAAGAGCTTGTTCTTTTCGGCAGCAACCTGCGCCATCGCGAGCGTGAGCGCCGAGTTGACGTTGCCGAGCAGGAAGTCCACCTTGTCGCGGTCGATCAGCTTGCGCGCCTTCTGTACGGCGGTGCCGGCGTCGCCGCTTGTCGAATCCTCCGACAGGAGCTCCGCCTGCCGGCCCAGGATGCCGCCCTTCGCGTTGATCTGCTCGACGGCGAGCTGGCATCCGATCAGTTCGTTCTTGCCGACTGCGGCGTACGTGCCCGTCAGCGGGTTGTCCAGGCCCAGCTTCACCGTGTCCGCGGCTCGCGCGGTGATGATGAAGGGGGAGGCGACTTGCAAGAGGCTCGCACCGGCGGCGGCCTGAACGATCCTGCGGCGGCGCACCGCTCCAATTGCCGGGGCAATTTCGATCTTCGTCATCTCGGTCTCCAAGCGTTGAATCAAGCACGGATGCGCACTGCCGGGCAACCGCGATCGGTAGCATGCAAGCAGTGGCGGCGCACGGATACTGAGCCCTCGCGATTTGCGCGGGCACTAGGACAAACGCGAAGCCGGTAATGAAAAACGGCACCCGATTGGGTGCCGTTTCGTCAAAAGACCCGTGACTTGCTGTCGTGCGACTGACGGGTCTGGATTGGTAGGCGCGATTGGACTCGAACCAACGACCCCCACCATGTCAAGGTGGTGCTCTAACCAGCTGAGCTACGCGCCTGGGATTCGTTGAGCCCGCGATTGTAGCAGCCCGAAATCACCTTCTTTTCGCGCGCCTCACGCCGGAAACCTCGCCGACGAGCGACAGCACTTTCGCAAGGCGGCTCGCGTTGTCGACTTCCACCGTGAAGGTCATCCAGGCCGTGCCCTTCACGCTCGAAGTCTGCACGCCGATCACATTCATCTTCTCCTTCGCGAAGACTTCCGAGATGTCGCGCAGCAAGCCTTGCCGGTCGGCGGCTTCGACGGAGACGTCCACCGGGTAGACCTGGCCTTCGCCGGGATGCGCGCCCCATTCGACCTCGATCACGCGTTCGGGCGACTTCACCGCAAGCTCATGAAAACTCGGGCAGTCGCGCCGGTGGATGCTCACGCCCTTGCCGCGCGTCACGAACCCGGCGATCGCATCCGGCGGCGCAGGTTTGCAGCAACGCGCAAGCTGCGTCATCAACGAATCAATGCCGACCACAAGCACCCCGCCTTTGGGTGCGCGAGCCGCGGGCCTGGGCTTTTTTAGAAGGAATTCGTCCTGCGGCACCGGCGGCTCAGGCGGCTTGAGCAAGGTCTCGATGTTGCGCAGCGAGTATTCGTCCTTGCCCACAACCGCGAAAAGATCCTCGGCAGACTTGAACCCGAGTTGCTCGGCCAGGTCCTCCAGCTTCATGGCCGTCTTGCCTTCGCGCTGCAAAAGCTTTTCGACCAGCTCGCGGCCGCGCAGCACCGTCTCATGCTTCGCCTGCTCGTTGAACCAGGCGCGTACCTTCGCCTTCGCCCGATGGCTTTGCAGGAAGGCCAGATCGGCATTGAGCCAATCGCGCGACGGGCCGCCCTCCTTCGCGGCGACGATCTCCACCGTCTGGCCGTTATGCAAGTGCGTGTTGAGCGGCACCATCGCACCGTCCACCTTCGCGCCGCGGCAACGATGTCCCAGGCTCGTGTGCACCGTGTACGCGAAGTCGATCGGTGTCGCGCCCTGCGGCAATTCGACGATGGCCGCATCGGGCGTCAGCACGTAGATACGATCGTCGAGCAGGCCCTTTGTCGCGCCGGAAAGATCGCGCTCCCATGCGAGCAGTTGGCGCAGCACGGCGATCTTCGCGTCGTATTCACCGCTGGCCGACACACCGGCGTAGCCCTTCTGCCCGGCCTCCTTGTAGGCCCAGTGCGCAGCCACGCCATGCTCCGCATGCTCGTGCATCGCCTGCGTGCGGATCTGAATCTCGATCGGGCGGCCTTGCTTGTCCCGCACGATGGTGTGCAGCGACTGGTAGCCGTTCGCCTTCGGCTTGGCGATGTAGTCGTCGAACTCCTCGACCATCGGCGTGAATTGCTGATGCACCCAGGACAGCGCCGCGTAGCAGTCCTTCACCTCGGGCACGATCACGCGCAGCGCACGTACGTCGAACACCTGGTCGAAGTCCAGGCCCTTGCCGCGCATCTTCTTCACGATCGAGTAGATGTGCTTCGGCCGGCCATGCACGCTCGCGCGAATGCCTTGCGCATTCAGCTCGCGTTCGAGGCGCGACCGCAGCTCCTCGACGTACTCTTCGCGCTCGGCACGCTTCTGGTCGAGCATTCGCGCGATGCCTTTGTACGTCTGCGGCTCGAGGAAACGGAACGCAAGATCCTCCATCTCCCACTTCAACTGCCAGACGCCGAGGCGGTTCGCCAGCGGCGCAAAGACATGCAGCGCCTCACGGGCGACGCTCGCCGGTGGGACTGTCTTTTTTGCCGCGTGCCAGCGCAGCGTCTGCAAACGCGAAGCCAGGCGCAGCAGCACCACGCGCAAATCGCGCGAGAAGGCGAGCAGCATCTTGCGCACCGTCTCCGTCTGAGACTTCGCATCTTCCTGCGCGTCCCCCGCCTCGCGCGTTTGCTGCTGGATGCGCACGAGCTTGTTGGTCTCGATCGCGAGCTGCGCGTAGCTTTCGCCGAAAGCCTTCGCGATCACCTCCTGCGGCTTGTTGAGATACGCGCAGGCGTAGACGAGATAACTCGCCGCCTGCATCGCTTCCGACCCGCCCATTTGCTTCAGGATCGCGGCAACGGCATCGGCGTGCGCAAGCGTGTTCTCGCCCGTGTCGAGCGTCTCGCCGGCGATCAGCGGCTCCGCGAAAGCACGTGCACGCGCCAGCGCATTCGCCTGCCGCGGCAGCGCCTGCTCGGTCGCGGCGATCAGCTCGGGGACTTGCGTGTCAACCTGTTCCGCTTTCAGGCTTTTCATTGGCGGAATCCAGCAGGAACAAGGCGACGGCCTCGACCTGGTTGTCTTGAACGAACATGGGCGCGTGGCCCACACCGGGGAATTCGACCAGGCTCGCGCGCGGGCCGCGCTGCGTCATCTGCAGCGCCGTCTCTTTCGCGAACAGGTCCGATTCGGCGCCGCGTGTGACGAGCACGCGCGCCTTGATGTTTTCATAGAGCTGCCACAGCGTGGCTTCGCCCTGCGCCGCGGCCTGCGGCGTCACCGCTTGCACCGGTACGGCAATCGCCGGGTCATAGTGCAATGTGAATCCGCCTTCGGGCAACTCGCGCACCATCGGCTTCGACAGTGCCATCCATTGCTCCGGCGTGTGCGCACCGAAGCCTTTCGAGATCGCCCACATCGCATCGGCCGCTTGCTGCACCGTATCGAAGCGGCCCGTCTTGCCGAGGTAGCCCTTGATGCGTTCGATGGCCGCGTATTCGATGGCGGGCCCGACGTCGTTGAACACCATGCGATGCAGGGGCGCGGGCAATGGCAACTTCGGTGTGCCAGCAAGCGCGAACCCGATAAGCCCACCCATGCTGGTGCCGACCCAATCGATTTGAGCGACGGGCGCCTGCTGGTGCAACCGGCCCAGCATCGCGAGCATGTCGCCGACATAGGTCGGCAGCACGTAGCCCATCGGGTCCTTGAGCCAGTCGCTCTTGCCGCGGCCCGCGACGTCGGGGCACACGACGCGCAACCGACCGCCCGCGCGATGCACGAGCGAGCGCGCAAGCACGTCGAAATCGCGGCCCTGCCGTGACAATCCATGCACACAGACGACGACCTGTCCAGCCGAGTTGTCGCCCCATTGCCAGTAAGCCATGCGATGGCCGCCCGAGGCGTCGGCGCACGATACGTAGTTCAGCGTAGGTTCCGTCATGGATGCGGATCGCGGCCATTCCGCCGCATACTTTGCGCAGTCATTTTTCCTATCGTAGATCAAACAACGGAGTCCATCATGCTCAAAGGCAAAACCGCGCTCGTCACGGGTTCGACCAGCGGCATCGGCCTGGGGATCGCCAATGCCCTGGCGAAGCAAGGCGCGAACATCGTGCTCAACGGATTCGGCGACGTCGACGGCCCGAAGGCGCAGATCGAAGCGCTCGGTGTGAAGGTGGCCTATCACGGTGCCGATATGAGCAAGCCCGCCGACATCGGGGAAATGATGAAGTTCGCCGCGCAAACCTTCGGGCGCGTGGACATCCTCGTGAACAACGCGGGGATCCAGCACGTCGCGCCCGTCGAAGACTTTCCGCCGGAAAAGTGGGACCAGATCATCGCGATCAATCTTTCGAGCGCGTTTCACACCACGCGTCTTGCGATTCCCGCGATGAAGAAGGCCGGCTGGGGCCGCATCATCAACGTCGCGTCGGTGCACGGTCTCGTCGCGTCGACGCAGAAGTCGGCCTATGTCGCGTCCAAGCACGCGATCGTCGGCTTGACGAAGGTAGTCGCGCTCGAAAACGCCACCACCGGCATCACCTGCAACGCGATCTGCCCCGGCTGGGTGCTCACGCCGCTCGTGCAAAAGCAGGTCGACGCGCGCGCTGCAGAAAAGGGTTTGTCGAACGAAGAAGCAACGAAGCTGCTTCTCGGCGAGAAAGAGCCCTCGATGCAGTTCACCACGCCCGAAGAACTTGGCGAACTCGCGGTGTTCTTCTGCTCGGATGCGGCAAAGAACGTGCGCGGCGTCGCGTGGAACATGGACGGCGGCTGGGCCGCGCAGTGATCGTGCCGCGCGCTCAGCGCAGCTGCACCGAGCCCGACACGGTGACGGTCACCGTTGCCTTGCCCGCTTCCACTGGTACCGGCGCGGGCGCGGCGGCGGCGACCGAATCCGCGGCCATCATCCGATAGCGCGGCATCTGCCCGAAATCATTCGACGTCACATTCACCTCGCGCAGCGTGTAGCCCGAAAAGCCGAAGTCGCGTGCAAGGTCTGCCGCCTTTGCCTTGAAGTGTTCGATCGCCATGTGCTGCGCATCGACTTCCACCTTCGCGCGCTGCTCGCGGCTCAAGCCGAATCCGATACTGCCGATGGTCATCGTCGTGGCGCGCGATGCGGCCTGCGTGATGCGTGCGAAGTCGCGGCCTTCGAGCACCAGCTCAGCCGTGCCGCGCCACGCGACGATCTTGTTCGGGCCGGAATAGCGCGGGTACACGGAGAACGTGCCGGTTCGGACATCCATCTGCCCGGGCTGCGCGGACTTTCGCACCTCCGTGAGCGCGGCATCGAGCGCCGACTGCAATTGCGATTGCACGGCCGCTGCATCGGTGCTTTCGCGAGTGGTGGTGAGGCTGACGCTGAGCAGGTCTTGCTGGGCTTCGATGCTTCCGTTCGCAGACAGTTGCAGGACGTTCTGCGGAGGCGGCAGCGTTTGCGCGCACACGGCAAAGGACAGAGGGATGAGTCCGAGGAGGGCGAGTTTCTTCATGTCGAGTTCAACGCGGCAGGCGATCACGATCGCTACGCGATGGGTTGCGCGGCGCCGCAACATTTGTAACACTGTGTCAGACCTCCGGCAAATCGCCGCACGCCGCAGTGTTAGCCCTTCAAAATCGGCTCTGTTACAAATCCATCCTTGGAGCAACATGACACAAGCCGCAGCCCGAACCGACAAGATCCTGGTGGTCGACGACGACGCCCGGATTCGCGATCTGCTGCGCCGCTATCTCACGCAGGAAGGCTTCGAGGTCATCCTTGCTGAAGACGGCAAGGCGCTCAATCGCCTCATGTTGCGCGAAACGGCCGACCTGATCGTGCTGGACCTGATGATGCCGGGCGAAGACGGGCTTTCCATCTGCCGCCGCCTGCGTGCCGCCAACGACCGCACGCCGATCATCATGCTCACCGCCAAGGGCGAGGACGTGGACCGCATCGTCGGCCTCGAGGTCGGCGCCGACGATTACCTCGGCAAGCCTTTCAATCCCCGCGAACTGCTGGCACGCGTGCACGCCGTGCTGCGTCGCCGCCCCGCGCAGGAAGCGCCGGGCGCGCCCTCGAGCGACAACGAAGTCGTCACCTTCGGCCCGTTCCAGTTCGACCTGGGCGCACGCACGCTGCGCAAGAACGGCGAAGAGCTTCCGCTCACCACGGGCGAATTCGCGATGCTCAAGGCGCTGGTTCGCCATCCGCGCCAGCCGCTTTCTCGTGAAAAGCTTGCGCAGCTGGCGCGCGGCCGCGAGTTCGAGCCTTTCGACCGCAGCCTCGACGTCCAGGTCTCTCGCCTGCGCAAACTCGTCGAGGCCGATCCGGCTTCGCCGCGTTATATCCAGACGGTGTGGGGAGTCGGATACGTCTTCGTGCCTGACGGCGCGAGCTGATACACGCACTCGCCCCTTTCGTTTGCTGAACCACAATAATGGGGCCGTAGCACCAAGACAGAGGGGACAGCAGTTTGATTCGCGGCGTCACGACCAGCATCGATGTCACCGGACCGGCGCCGCTTGAAACGGCGCCAGCCCCGCTCGACATGCGGCCGCGCGTCGGGCTCTCCCTCTTCTGGCGCACGTTCTTCCTTCTCTCGCTTCTTCTGGTCGGCTCGATCGTCGCGTGGCTGCAGACCTTCCGCGCACTCGAGTTCGAGCCGCGCACGGTGCAGACGGCCCAGCAGGTGGCCACCCTCGTCAATCTCACGCGCGCGGCACTGAATCATTCCGATGCGATTGCTCGCGTGTCGCTGATCAAAACAGTGTCCGACCAGGAAGGCGTGCGCATCGTGCCGCGCGAACCCACCGACCGTTACGCAACATTCGTTTCCGGCGACCTCGACGAGCGCGTGATGGAAGAACTCATCACACGGCTGGGGCCCGGCACTGTTGTGGCAGCCAGCGTCAATGGTGAACGAGGTCTTTGGATCGGCTTCAAGATCGACCAGGACGGCTACTGGATGCTGCTCGATCGCTCGCGGCTCGCGGCGGTCGGCGGGCGTACATGGCTCATCTGGTTGATCACCGCGGCGGGCCTTTCGCTTGCAGGGGCTGCTGTCATCGCGCGGCTGATCAACAGGCCGCTCAAGCAACTCTCGTTTGCCGCCAGCCGCGTGCGCGACGGCGACTTCGACGCAAGCCGCCT
>DATJJL010000133.1:0-21185 GCA_035492155.1 Ramlibacter sp.
GTTCACCGTCACGCTGTCGATCGCCAGCGTCGGCGCGACGTCGTTGTCGTCGATCGTGGCGGTGCCGCTCGCGCCCGTGCCGTTGGTCACCGTGCCGGTGACGCTGCCGGTGGAAAGCGTGAAGGCTTCGCTACCTTCGTAAGTCGTGTCGTCGATCGTCGCGATGCGAAGCTGCACGCTCGTGTCGCCGGCAGCGATGGTCACTGCGCCGCTCGCCGTGTGCCAAGAGCCGCCACCGTCGCTGGAATATTCGAGCGCAGTTGCTGCGGCCGTGTCGGTTCCGACCGTTGCCGTTCCACTCGTGAGGCTGGGTGTGAAGCTCACGGCCGTTGTCGATGCGTGATCCAGGCTCACCGTGAAGACGGCGCTCGTTCCTTCGGTGGCTGACGTATCGGCCACCGAGATGGTGGGCGTATCGGCAGCATCGGTGATCGTCGCGGTGCCGGTGACGCCGCTCGGGTTCTGCACGGCATCGGCGATGTAGCCGGTGGCCAGCGTGAAACTCTCGTTGCCTTCGTAAGTGCTGTCGTCGGTGATGGCGATGCGCAGCTGGACGCTGGTGGCGCCAGCGGCGATTTCCACCGCGCCGCTTACCGTGTGCCACGTGCCGCCGCCATCGCTCGAGTATTCGAGTGTCGATGCCGCTGCCGTGTCGGTGCCCACCGTAGCCGTGCCGCTGGAGACGGTCGGCGTGAAATGGATCGCCTGCGTGGACGCGTGATCGAGGCTGACCGTGAACGTGGCGTAGCCCGCGCTTTCGGTAACCGTGGGGCTGGTGATGCTCACCGTGGGCCGGTCGTCGTCAGCGCCGCTGCCGTCCGCGGTGCCGGTGGTGTTCGTGCCGTTGTAGACGTCCCCGCTGCCTTCGTCACCGATGGTGCCGATGCCCGTGGCGGACGAAGCATCAGACCATGTGCTGGACGCCGTGAGCGAGAACGACTCGTTGCCTTCGTACGTGGTGTCGTTGTTGATCGCCACGCGCACGAGCAGCGTGCCGCCGCTCGGGATCGTCGCGGATCCGCTGTAGGTCACCCAGCTGGAGCCGTTGTAGTACTCGAGCGTGTTCGCGACGTCCGTGCCCAGCGTGGCCTTGGTGTCGTTCGCCGACAAGCCTGTGGTGTCCGAAAGCGCCAGCGTGAGCGGCGTACCCTGCACACCCGTTACCTGGAACACCGCATAGGGCGAAGCCTCGTTGACGAACACGCTGTTCATCGCGAGCGTGTCGGCTGCGCCCTGGATCGTTACGGTGAGCACGGCGGTGTCGCTGCCGCCGCTGCCGTCGGAGACCGTGTAGTTGAAGCTGTCGGTCAACGTCGACCCGGCGGAAAGGGCGTTGACGGTGGCGTTCGTCTCGTCGACCGTGTAGCTCCAGGTGCCGTTGGCGTTCAGCGTGACGGAGCCATAACTGCCCGCCAGCGAGGAGCCCAGCGTGCCCGCAGTGCCCGATCCTTCCGCTGAGCCTGTGCGGATCGAACCGACGCTCAGTGACGATGCCGCGTTGTCGACGTCGGTGTCGTTGGCGAGTACGTTGCCGCTGGGGTTGTAGCCCGCCGTCGCATTGTTCAGGCCGCTTTTTTCGGTCGCGGTCGCTGTGTCGTTGACGGCCAACGGGTTGTCGTCGACGCCGTTGATCGTGATCGTGAGCGTGGAGACTGCGCTGCCCGACGACGTCGGCGCATTGGTGTCGCGATAGACGAACGTGTCCGTCAGCGACTGGCCGGCGTTCAACCCGTCGACGGTGCCGTTCGCCGTGTTCAGCGTGTACGTGTAAGTGCCGTCGGAAGACAGCGTGAGCGTGCCGTACTGGCCCGCCACGCTCGTGTTGGTACCGATGGCGACTTCGGCTGCGCTGCCCACGGAATGCGCGCCCGCAACCGCCGTGCCGCTGCTGTCGTTCGAAAGCAGGCCCGTCCCTGACGTTGCCTTGGAAACCGTCGCTGTGTTCTCGCCGATCGAATTGGTGTCGGCAGTGGCGGTCGGGTCGTTGGATCCTTCGCCGTAGACGGTGATGGTCAGCGTCGACGAGCTCGTTGCGCCCGCCGTGTCCTGCATCGTGTAGTGGAATGTGTCGCTCGCGCTCTGACCGCTGGAAATGCTGCTGTCATCGGTCTTGGGCGTGTACGTGTACGAACCGTCGGACTTCAGCACGAGCGTGCCGTGATCGCCGTAGAAGGTCGTGCCGCTCGAAGAGATCGAGCTCGTACCGAAGTTCAATGACGTGCCGGCCGTGATGCTGATCGCCGAGCTGAGCGTCACCGTTTCGGTGGCGTTGTTGACCGCCGTGACGGTCACGCCACCGCCCACACCCGTGCCCGATACTGCAGCGCCGACAGCGATGCCCGCTACGGACGCGACGGACACCGTCGCGCTGCCGCCCATCGTGAAGTCCGTCGTGACGGAACCGGCCGCGCCGGTGCCGCCCGCGTTCGAGTAAAGGTCGAGGGTGTTGGTGCCGTTCAGCAGCGCCAGCGCAGCAGCACTGGGCGTGAGGTTGAACGTCATCGTCAGGTGGTCCGCGGACTGGGTCGCGAACTGCAGCTGGTGCGCGCTGGTTGTGAGACCGGAGTTGTCGTACAGCGGTGTGCCGTTGATGTAGATGTATTTGCCCGTCGCGACCGCGCCGGGGTCCGTTACCCATACCAGGCTGTTGCTCGAGACCGAGCCGGTCGTCGACACGCTGCTGCCGGACAGCGTCTTGCCGTCGCCGCTGTCCTTGTCGGTGTCGTTCGTGAGGACGTTGCCCGCCGCCGCAATGCCCGCGAACGTGATCCCCGATGTCGCGAGGGTCGTCGCTTCCTTGGCGGTGTTGTAGTCGGCGTTGGCGGTCGGCGTGTCGTTCTGGCCGGTGATCGTGACGGTGAGCGTCGTGGTCGACGTCGCGCCGGCCTGGTCGGCCATCTTGTACGTGAACGTGTCGGTGAGGGTGTCGGAGCTGGTGCGCAGCGACTCGACGCTGCTGTTGCTGTCGTTGACGACGTACTTGTAGGTGCCGTCCGCGCCGATGCTCAAGGTGCCGTATTGGCCGACGATCGTGCTCGCACTCGACGTCGATGTGCTGCCCGCTGCGACCGAAGTGCCCGCCGCCGATGTGCCCGCGGCTGTCACGGAGTGCGTGTCGCCGGCGTTGACGTCGGTGTCGTTCGAGAGCACGTTGCCTGTCGGCGACGTTCCGTCGAGTGTGTGGCTCGCGCCGTCGTTGTTCAGGCCGCCGGTCTCTTTCGCGGTCGCTGTGTCGGCGATTGCCACAGGCGCGCTGTTCGTGACGAGCAGCGAATTCAGCGCTGTGTCGACTCGATCCGACGACGAGCCGACCGACTTGATGCCGGACGAGATTTCCGAGAGACCATCGAAGTACGACTGGTCGACCACGAGCACGAAGCCCAGGTTGTCATAGGGATTGCCGTCGCCGTCGGTGTTGCCATCCGCCTGCGCCGCGGCGAGCGTCGTGAAATCCGGGTCGGTCCAGAAGTAGAAGCCCTTGACCTCGCCGCCCGATTTGATCGGCCGGCTGATCCACCCGTTGTACGTGACGCCACCGATGTCGATGCCGATGGCGGAAACATCGTTGCCGCTGAAATTGAAGTTGCCGGTGCTGTCGCTGATGCTGGCGATGCCCAGGGAGGTGTCGAAGAAATCGACGCTGTTTTGCTCCTTGCCCGCCGGCGTGAGCGCCGTATCGACCGCATACGCGTTAACAAAAGTGTAACCAGCCATGTGCCCGCTCTCTCCTGAACCAGATCCGTCTTGTAACGGTATGGCTACATTTATTTACAGTTATTGCGGGTCGAAATATACTCAGCCTTAAGGGAAAACGCCATGGGCTTTACGCAATCCCCCGGCGCAGCGCCGGGCGTTGCGACTTTTTGGCGGCTATCCGTCAGCGGAGCCCGGCTTCGACAGTCGGGTAAGCGAGCTGCACGCGAAGCTCCCGCTTGATGCGCGCATTGGACAAGCGCCGCGACTCGTTCATGAAGCTGAGCGAGTTCAGCGAAAGTTCCTGTTCGGCGGCGCTGCGCGGCACGCGCCGTGGCCGCGCGAGTCCGAAACGATCGGCCGCGAGGTCGTAATACTGGCCGACCTTGAGCTGCGTGTCGTCGTTGGCGTTGTACGTGCGCTGAGGCGCGCCGCGCCACAAGGCTGCGATCACGATGCGCGCAAGGTCGTCCGCGTGCACGTGATTCGTGTACACGTCATCCTCGTCGCGCAGTACGGGCGCACCTTGCGCAATGCGCTCGCGCAAACTGCCCGGGCGATCGGATGCATAGATGCCCGGCACCCGCAAGAGCGCCACCGGCACGCCCGTGCTGCGACCCCAATGACGGAGCACGCGTTCGGCGTCCAGGCGCCGTTGTGCGCGCGGTGTGCGCGGCGCGGGCGGCCGCGCTTCCGTCACGAGCGCGCCGGCGCAATCGCCATACACGCCGCTGGTGGACACATACACGGCGCTGCGAGGCCGCGTGCGCAGCGACAAGGCACGCGACAGCGCAAGCGTGCGGAAATCGCGCCACCATTGCCCGGAGTGTTCGGGAGCCGGCGGCGCGAGATGGATCACGCGTGTCGCAATGCCTGCGAGGCGGCGGAACGTGGCAGGCTGGTCGAGATTCCCGGCAAGCGGCGTCACACCCGCCACGCGCAAGGTTTCGAATCGCTTGGGGCTGGGGCTGAGCGCCCTCAGCAGCACGCGGCCGCGCATCGCGCGCGCGACGCGCAAACCGACATCGCCGCAGCCGACGATGAGCACGCGCTCGCGGCGAAAGCGCGACGGCAGCGCGCCAAGGGGACTTTGGATTGAAGGCACAATTGCAAGCGAGACTGATCGAGAGAATCGGCCGAGGATAACCAAAGATGACTTTCAAGGTGACGGTGCAGCCCAGCGGGCGCGCCTTCGATGTCGAAGCCGGCGAGGCGATTCTGCAAGCGGCCATCCGCCAGGGCATCGGCATGCCGTACGGCTGCAAGGACGGCGCATGCGGTTCGTGCAAGTGCAAGAAGCTCGAAGGCACCGTCGCGCTCGGTGTGCACCAGGCCAAGGCCCTGAGCGCCGAGGAAGAAGCAGCCGGCTACATCCTCACCTGCGTCGGCGTGCCGCAGGGCGACCTCATCCTCGAATCGAAACAGGTCACGGACGAAAGCGCGTTCCCTGTTCGCAAGATGCCGTCGCGCGTGCTCACGCTCGACAAGCGCTCGCACGATGTCATGGTGGTTCGCATGCAGCTTCCTGCGAACGACACGCTGCGCTATCACGCGGGCCAGTATGTCGAATTCATCCTGCGCGACGGATCGCGCCGCAGCTACTCGATGGCCAATGCGCCGCACACGCAGATGCAGACGACAGCCGCCGGTACGAGCGCGCCCGTCATCGAGCTTCACCTGCGCCACATGCCGGGCGGCAAGTTCACCGATCACGTGTTCACGGCGATGAAGGAAAAAGAAATCCTTCGGCTCGAAGGCCCCTTCGGCAGCTTCTACCTGCGCGAGGATTCCGGCAAGCCGATGGTCCTGCTCGCTTCGGGCACGGGCTTCGCGCCGATCAAGGCGCTCATCGAGCACATTCACTTCCGCGGCATCCAGCGCCCGATGACTCTCTACTGGGGCGGTCGCCGCCCGGGCGACCTGTACCTCGACGACTGGGTCAAGACCCAGATGCAATCAATGCCGAACCTGAGGTACGTGCCCGTCATTTCGAATGCATTGCCCGAGGACAACTGGACGGGCCGCACGGGCTTCGTGCACAAGGCCGTGATGGAAGATTTTCCGGACCTCTCCGGCTTCCAGGTGTATGCGTGCGGCGCGCCTGTCGTCGTTGACTCCGCACGAGCGGAATACAGCGCGCTTGCGAAGCTGCCGCCCGAGGAGTTTTACGCCGACGCCTTCACGACCGAGGCCGACAAGCACGGCACAACTGCGTGAGCGCTGCGTAGTCGGTCTTGCCGCTTGCGCCCAGCGGCAGCGCGTCCAGCAGATCGAAGCGCGACGGCACCATGTAGTGCGCCAGCGTTGCGCGCAGGCGGGTCTTCAGCGCGTCGATGTCCACCGGCTTTCCCGCCAGAAAGGCGACCAACTCGTCTGCGTCGACGATGACGGCCACCTGGTCGCATCCCGATGCTGCACGTATCGCCGTTTCGCATTCGAGCAATTCGATGCGCCATCCGCGCAACTTCACCTGCCGGTCGATGCGGCCCGCAAAGCAAAAGCCATCGCGTTCGTCCCAGCGCGCGAGGTCGCCGGTGCGAAACCAGCGCTCGCCCTCGTGTTCGACGAATCGTTCGGCGGTCAGCTCCGGAGCATTCCAATATCCGCTCGCCACCTGGCTGCCCGATTGCACCAGTTCTCCACGTCCTTCGTCATCGACATCCCACAGTTGAAGTTTCTGGTTGGCAAACGCACGCCCGATCGGAATGAGCTCCGGCAAGGGTTGTGCCGTATCGATCGCAAAGTGCGTGAATGCGACGGTCGCTTCGGTGGGTCCCCACAGGTTCACGAGCGATGCATTCGGTGCAGCACTGTGCATCGTTTGGGCGACATCGCGCGTGAGCGCTTCTGCGCCGAGGAACACCAGGCGCGCATCCGGCAATGCATCAGCGCCGAGCAAGCCTGCACGCGCGGCGAGAACCACCGACGAGGGCACGACCAGCATCGCCGTCATGCGCAATTCGCGCGCATAGCGCGGCCACATGAGCGCGTGGGACGACGGCACCACGCACAGCGTGCCGCCGACCATCCAGCACCACGCGATCTCGTGCACGGACGCGTCGAATGAGAGGTCTGCGAGTTGCCCGATCCTGTCTTGTGGCGCGAGCGGATAGTGCGCCTGCATGTTGGACAGGTAGGCGAGCAGGTTGTCGAAGGTGATCGGCACGCCCTTCGGGGCTCCTGTCGTGCCCGACGTGAACAGCAGATAGGCGAGCTGCGGCATTGCGTCGCCTTCCTGCGCTGCAGACGCGATCTCGCGATTGCGCCGATCGGGGAACTTCGGGTTGAGCGGAACGTACGCCGCACCTGCGAGCCAGATGCCGAGCAGTTGCACGAAATCGCGCACGCCCCGGCTGCCGGACATCACGATGCGGCCGCCGTCGCGCACGCCTTGCACCTGCAGTTCGCCCGCAACGCTCATCGCATCGCGCCAAAGTTGTTCGTAGGTGATCGACGTGCCTTCCGCAATCACTGCGACGTGCAAAGGGCGATCGCGTGCGACTTGCTCCAGCCGCTGCAGGAAAGCGTGCCGCTCAGCCAAGCTTCGCCTCGATCGTGCGCGCAAGGTCGCCGACCGAGCGAATGCCATCGATCTCGGCAACGGCGAAGGTGAAGCCCCAGCGCGCTTCGCATGCGAGCAGGATCTCCACGTTGGCGAAGGAATCCCAGCCCTCGAGCGCTCCCGTTTCCATCTCCGGTCGCAGCTCGAGACTTGGATCGCGAAGTTGCTCGCGAAAGATCGCCTGCACGGCGTCCATGACTTCGCCGCGGTTCATGAAAGATGGCGCCACGCCTGTGTGACGATCTCGTCCCACTCGAGGAATTGCGTGTTGGGCAACACGTCCGAGATGAAGCCGACCACGCGGTTCGTGCTCTCTGTGCGAACAGTGCCCGCCTTGTCGTCGGCGCTGGCGCGCATCACGAAAAGGAACTTGCGAGCGCCCAGCGCCTCGAGTCCTTGCTGAATGGCATCCATCGTCTGCGCCTCGAGCCGCTGGTCGAATTTGTAGACAAATATCTTGCGGCCCTCAGCGGCCGTTTCGATGAATTTGCGCTTGAGGAAAGCCTGGCGTCGCGCGAGCTTGGCGAGCAGAGCTGCGGCGTCGGCCTCGTGCGACTTCACGTACGTGTGCGACGCCGTCTGGTACACGTCTTCCTTCAAGAGGAACTCGCGGCCGGGGTTCTCTTCGAGCCGGTAATGCGCGGGGTCCTCGTAGCCTTCCAGGCGATCGGCGAGCAGTCGCACGAGGTTCTCGGGCGTGACGGCGGTCCAGCGGAAAAGCGCCAGCGGCTCGACCGAATGCTTGCGCTGGGCGTTGCCGAATTCGCAGTTGTTGCCCACGGGCTCGAACTGCTCGTAGATGCTGCGCAGGCTTTCGTCGACGCCTTTCGCAATCGCGGCGAGCTGCAGCAAGCCGTCCGTGTCGCGCGCCGCGAGTTCGGCCGGGTCGAAGAGCGCCAGCAGTCGAGTCTTGAATGGATCGAGCTGCGACTTGAATGCCTGAGAGTTGCAAGTGCGCGTCCACAGCCGCCGGATTTCCTCGAGCGCGAGCGAAATGCCCTTGCCGGCCGGCGCCATGCGAATGCGGTGCGACAACCAGTTGAACTGGGCCGTCATGTTGTCCGGGAAGCGATCGGCCGCTGCTTCGAAACCCTCTGCCGCGGATTCCATGTCGCCAATCAGCGCGTGGCACATGGGAACGCGCACCAAGGCGTCCTGGTCCGACGGCGCGATCGCGAGGAGGCCGTGCCAGCTCGAAAGTGCCGTCCCCCAGTTCCCCAAGCGCTCGTTCGAGATCGCAGCCATGCGATGGAACTCCGGGTGGCCGCGCCACTCGGGGGGCCCTGCCTCGAGGCTCGCGATGGTCTCGGCGAATTTGGAGCGGTCGAAGAAAGCCTTCGGCTCTTTCAGGAGCTCCGCCGTGCCGATCCTCGAGTTGCACCAGGCAAGCTGCCGCTGCGCCGTCGTGTTCGATGGATCGAGCTGCAACAACTTTGCCCATTCGGAAGCGGCGTCGTCGAAGCGTCCGAGTGCCTCACAGCTTTTAGCCTTGAGCTCGAGGATGTCCGCTTGCGAGCCGAAATATTCCGGCAAGCCGCCGATCGTCGAAAGCGCCTGCGCGTATTCGTGCCGCCCGAACTCGGCCCGCGCGCGCGCGAGCGCATCGTCGAGACCGGAGAGGAAATCGAGCCTGAAAGTATCCATGCGATTGCCGGCCAGTGTAGCGCTCACAATAGCGCCCATGAAACGCAGAACTCTCATGCTGGCGGGCGCCGCCACGGCGTACGCGCCCCTCGCCTCCTTCGCGCAATCGCGCACCATCCGCATCATCGTCCCCTACGCGCCCGGCGGCCCGATCGACGCCACCGCGCGCATCCTCGCCGAGCGCGTGAAAGATTCGCTCGGCACGGTGATCATCGAGAACAAGCCTGGCGGCGGCGGCAACATCGGCGCGGACTTCGTCGCGAAGTCCGCCCCCGACGGCACGACGATCGGCATTGCGGCTTCGGCCACGCACGCGATCAATCCATGGCTGTTCTCGAAGATGCCGTACGACGCGGCCAAGGACTTCACGCCGATCACGCAGATGGTTCGCGTGCCCAATGTGCTCGTGATGAATGCAGCCACCGCCGCGCGACTGAAGATCAACACGCTCGCCGACCTGATCGCGTACGCGAAAGCGAACCCGGGCAAGCTCAATTACGGCAGCGGCGGCAACGGCAGCGCAGGCCATCTGGCGGGCGAGCTGTTCAAGCAAGGCGCCGGCATCTTCGCGGTGCACATTCCCTTCAACGGCGGCAATCCTGCGCAGCTCGCGCTTCTGTCGGGGCAGGTCGACTTCAATTTCGACAACCTGGCCACCGCCGCGCCCAACATCCGCGCGGGCAAGTTGAAGGCGCTCGCCGTCACGACGCTCACGCGATCGGCCCAATTGCCGGACGTGCCGCCTGTTGCCGACACGATTGCCGGCTTCGCGATCGATACGTGGTGGGGACTGGTCGGGCCGGCCGGCATGCCGCGCGATCTCGTGAACAAGTACAACGCAGCTTTCGTTGCTGCACTGCAATCGCCCGAAGCGAAGCAGAAGTTCGCGCTGCTGCTCGCCGAACCGGTGGCCAGCACGCCGGATGAGTTCGGCAATTTCATGCGAGCCGAGCTCGCGAAATACCGGAAAGTTGTGAAGCTTTCGGGCGCGAAGGTCGATTAGCCCAAAGCTGCGTCTCCTACATCGCGTGTGCGGTTTGTCCGACAAACCGATGCGCAAGCGCTGTCCTACAACTGCCTCAGCCGTAGGGAAGAACAAAGGAGACGGTCATGGACATCGCAACCGGGGCATCGAGGGGTTTCGTCGCAGCGATCGCATTGCTTGCGTGCGGCGCGGCTCAGGCGCAGCAGGAGACGGAACACGCGAAACCATCACCTTATTCGCTCGCCCTGGACACGACGCACAGCGGGCCCGGCCTCACCTTGAGCGTCGTGGGTCGTGCGCAAATGTCACAGTCGTTCGGCGTTTTCGGCAGGGTGGGCACCACGACGTATGCGCGGCCCGACACCTCCGCAATGGGCATGACAGCCGCACCCGTGACAGATGCAATGTCGTGGGGCGGCGGCGTGAGCTACGACTTCACGCCGCGCCTTTCGGCCACGCTCGAATGGATCTCATACGACCTGCGGGTGGCGAACGGCCCGCTTCGCTCGGCGAACCTGGGCCTGAAGTACCGCTACTGATCGCCCGCGCGGCTATTCGCCCAGATACGCGGCACGCACCTTCGGGTCGCTGAGCATCTGCTTGGCGTCGCCGCTCATCGTGATCAGGCCGGATTCCATCACGTAGCCGCGGTCGGCGATTTCAAGCGCGCGGCTTGCGTTCTGCTCGACGAGCAGCACCGTCACGCCCTGCGCGTAGACCTCGCGCACGACCTCGAAAATCTTGTCGACCATGATCGGCGACAGGCCCATCGAGGGTTCGTCCATCAGCAGCACCTTCGGGCGGCTCATGAGGGCGCGGCCCATCGCGAGCATCTGCTGTTCGCCGCCGGAGAGCGTGCCCGCAAGCTGCGTGGCGCGCTCCTTCAGGCGCGGAAAGATGGTGAAGACCTTCTCAAGGTCGGCCGCAATTCCGGCCTTGTCGCTGCGGATGTGCGCGCCCATCTGCAGGTTCTCGATGATCGACATGCGCGTGAACACGCCGCGGCCTTCGGGCACCATCGCCAGTCCCTGCCTCACGAGGTCCCACGCGCCCTTGCCCTTGATGCTCTTGCCCAGATACTCGATGTCGCCGCCTGCGAGCGGCAACGAGCCCGTGATGGCCTTCATCGTCGTCGTCTTGCCCGCGCCGTTGGAGCCGATCAGCGAGACGAGCTCGCCTTCCCTCACTTCGAAATCGACGCCCTTGACGGCCTGGATGCCGCCGTAAGCGACTTTCAGCCCCGAAACCTTGAGCAGGGTCTGGCTCATTGCGCGTCTCCCCCGGCGCCGGCGGGCGCTTCGGCGCCGTGGTGCGCATGGCTGTAACCGAGGTAGGCCTCGATCACCTTCTCGTTTTTCTGCACGCTGGCAGGTGTTCCCTGCGCGATCACCTTGCCGTAGTCGAGCACCGTCACCTGGTCGCACAAACCCATCACGAGCTTCACGTCGTGTTCGATGAGCAGGATGGTGCGGCCGTCCTTGCGGATGCGGTCGATCAATTCGCGCAACTGAACTTTCTCGGTGGCGTTCATGCCCGCCGCGGGCTCGTCCAGCGCGATGAGCTGCGGATCGGTGGCGAGAGCGCGCGCGATCTCGAGCCGCCGCTGGTCGCCGTATGACAAGGTGCGCGCCTTGAAGTCGGCGTACTTGGAGATACCGACGTATTCGAGCAGCTCGCGCGCGCGCTTGGCGATCGCGGCCTCTTCGTCCTTGAACGATTTCGTGCGAAGGATTGCGCCGATCAGCCCCGAATGCGTTCGGATGTGGCGGCCGACCATCACGTTTTCCAGCGCCGTCATGTCGGCGAAGAGGCGGATGTTCTGGAACGTACGCGCGATGCCGGCCTTGGCGACTTCATGCACCGCCGATGGCGTGTAAGGCTTGCCCGCGAGCTGGAACGTACCGCTGTCCGAAGGGTACAGCCCGGTGATCACGTTGAAGAAGGTCGTCTTGCCGGCGCCGTTCGGCCCGATCAGGCCGTAGACCTGGCCGCGATCGATCGTGATGCCGACGTCCGACAGGGCCTGCAAGCCGCCGAATCGCTTGGAGATGCCTGCGACGCTGAGAACGATGTCTGCCATGCTCCGTTCCCTCACTTCGCCGATTGCGGCAGCGACTTGCCGTGTTCGGGCGTGGGCCACAGGCCGCGCGGGCGAAGAAGCATCACGATGATCATCGCCAGCGCGATGAGCAGCTGCCTGAGGATGGCCGGATCGAGGCGCCCGCCGGTGACGGACTGCAGGTCGAAATACCCGGAGACCCAACGCAGGGTCTCGGGAAGCGCAGACAGCAGCACCGCGCCGAGGATCACCCCCGGCAGGTGGCCGATACCGCCCAGCACGACCATCGCGACGATCATGATCGATTCGGTAAGGCTGAACGATTCGGGCGACACGAAGCCCTGGAAAGCCGCGAACATCGCGCCCGACACGCCGCCGAAAGTGGCGCCCATGCCGAAGGCGAGCAGTTTCATGTTGCGCGTGTTGATGCCCATCGCCTTGGCGGCGATCTCGTCTTCGCGGATCGCCATCCACGCACGGCCGATGCGCGACAGCTCGAGCCGGTGGCAGATCAGCACCGACACCACGACGAGGGCGAGGAACAGGTAGTAGTAGTTGGTGACCGATTCGACGTCGAAATCGAAGTAGGTATGCCGGTGACCGAGATTCACGTTGAAGAAGTGGATCGAATCGATCTGGCCGATGCCCTTCGGGCCGTTCGTGATGTTGACGGGCTGGTCCAGGTTGTTCAGGAACACGCGGATGATCTCGCCGAAGCCGAGCGTCACGATTGCGAGGTAGTCGCCGCGCAACTTCAGCGTCGGGGCGCCGAGCAGGATGCCCAGGATGCCCGCGAGTGCGGCGCTGGCCGGGATGCAGATCCACAGCGGCATGTGAAGGCCGTCGGGGAACTCCTTGCCGATCCACTCGAAGCTTTCGGTGAGGTGCGGCGACGACAGCAGGCCGTACATATACGCACCGATCGCGAAGAACGCGACATAGCCAAGATCGAGCAGGCCGGCGTATCCGACCACGATGTTCAGGCCCAGCGCCAGCAGGACGTAGAGCAGCGCGAAGTCGGCGATGCGAACCCAGAAGTTGCCCGCGTATTGCAGGATCAGGGGCAGCACGAGCACGAGCACGGTGAAGATCGCGTAGACGACCCACTTGTTCTGGCGGTTCATGAAGTTGTTCATGGCTTGCGTCCTCAGGCGCGGTCCGCGACGCGTTCGCCCAACAGGCCCGAGGGCCGCAGCGTGAGCATGATGATCAGCACGATGAACGCGAAGATGTCCGAATAGTTGCTGCCCAGCACACCACCCGTGAGGTCGCCGATGTAGCCCGAGCCGATCGATTCGATCAGCCCGAGCAGCAAGCCGCCCACCACCGCACCTGCAAGGTTGCCGATGCCGCCGAACACTGCGGCCGTGAAGGCCTTCAGGCCGGGAAGGAATCCCATCGTGTGCTGGACGGTGCCGTAGTTCGATGCGTACATCACGCCGGCGATCGTCGCGAGCACGGCGCCGATGACGAAGGTCGCGGAGATCACCGTGTCGGGCTTCACACCCATGAGCGCTGCGACGCGCGGGTTCTCGGCCGTTGCACGCATGGCGCGACCGAGCTTCGTGTAGTTCACGAGGTAAGTCATGACGGCCAGCGAAATCACTGTGGTCGCCAGGATCACCACCTGGGTGAACGTGATGACCGCCGTGCCGATGAAAAAGGGCTTGGCCGGCAGCAGCGAGGGGTAAGGCTTGTAATTGGGCTTCCAGATGATCATGGCGATCGTCTGCAGCAGGATCGACATGCCGATCGCGGTGATCAGAGGCGCGAGCTTCGGAGAATTGCGAAGTGGCCGGTACGCCACCTTCTCGATCGTGAAATTCAGGACTGCGGCGACGACGCACGCGAGCACCAGCGCCACCAGGAGCAGGAGCCAGCCGGGCATCCAGGGCACAGAGGGCTGGAGATTGGTGATGATCCACCAGCTCGTGACCGCGCCGATCATGAGCACCTCGCCGTGCGCGAAGTTGATCAGGTTGATGATGCCGTACACCATCGTGTAGCCGAGGGCCACGAGGGCATACATGCTGCCCAGGACCAGACCGTTGATGATCTGTTGCAGCAGGATATCCATAGAGGCAAGTCTCCGTTTCTTCGACCGCGCGGCAGGCTTCGTGGGCCCGCCTTTACCTAGCAAAAAACCCGCCAGGGATTGCATGGGCGGGTTTGCCGCGCGATTTTAGCGACGGGCCGGTGGAGCTTTCGCCTCACTCGTCCCGGGTTTTCCCTTGTTCGTTGAGCGCTTTGAGCTCGCGCAAACGTTCGCCGATACGAACCTCCAGCCCACGGTCCACGGGCCGGTAGAAGTCCTTCGGCTGCATGCCATCGGGAAAGTACGTCTCGCCCGGAGCAAAACCGCCTTGCTCGTCGTGCGCGTAGCGGTATTCCTTTCCGTAGCCGAGGTCCTTCATCAGGCGGGTCGGCGCGTTGCGCAAATGTAGCGGCACCGGCCGCGTGCCGTCTTTCGCAATCGATGCTTTTGCTTCATTGAACGCAACGTAAACCGCATTGGACTTCGGTGCCATCGCCAGATAGATGATGCATTGGGCCAGCGCAAGTTCCCCTTCGGGCGAGCCCAGGCGCTCATACACTTCGGCCGCGTCGAGCGCAAGGCGCAGTGCTCGCGGGTCGGCGAGGCCCACGTCTTCCACCGCCATGCGGATCATCCGCCGCGCCATGTAGCGCGGATCGGCGCCGCCATCGAGCATTCGCATCAGCCAATACAGTGCGGCGTCGGGGTCCGAGCCCCTCATCGACTTGTGCAATGCGCTGATCGTGTCGTAGAACTGCTCGCCGCCCTTGTCGTAACGGCGCATGCGCTCGCCCAGCACCTTGAGCAGCCATGCGTCTGTGATCTCGCCGATCTTTTCCTTGTTGGCTGCGACGTCCAGCGTTTCGAGCGTGTTGAGCAGACGCCGCGCATCGCCGTCCGCATACGCGACGAGGCGGTCCATTGCCGCCTGTTCGATGGGCGAAGCAGCGCCGATCGACTGCGCCCTTGCGACGATCTGCTTGAGGTCGTCCTCGGTGAGCGGCTGCAGTACGTACACCGCAGCACGCGACAGCAACGCCGAGTTCACTTCGAACGACGGGTTCTCCGTGGTCGCGCCGATGAAAGTGAAAAGGCCCGATTCGACATGCGGCAGGAACGCGTCCTGCTGCGACTTGTTGAAGCGATGCACCTCGTCGACGAAGACGATGGTGCGCTGCTGCGCAAGGCCGTCGCGCGCGCGCGTGGCGGCTTCGACCGCCTCGCGGATGTCCTTCACCCCGCCGAGCACTGCGCTGATCTGGATGAACTGTGCGTCGAACGAATCGGCCATCAGCCGCGCGATGGTCGTCTTGCCGGTACCAGGCGGGCCCCAGAGGATGCAGGAATGCGGCTGGCCCGATTCGAAGGCGATTCGAAGTGGCATGCCCTCGCCCAGCAGGTGCTGCTGGCCGATCACCTCGCCGAGGGTCTTGGGACGCAGGCGTTCGGCCAGCGGGGCTTGAGGAGCTTTCACCGACCAAAGTCTAGTGGAAGCGGCCGATCATGGACGCTACCCTGCCCCCACCATGTCGAACCCGATGCCGCACGATCCTCAGCCGCAAGACCCGAATTTGCTGGCCCTCGTGGAAGCCTGCAATACGCACCTGAGAAACTCGGACGTCAGCGAACTGCGTCGCGCCTTCGAGCCGCCGCTGCCGGGCGATGCCAATGGCCAGCCCTCACCCGATCAGCTCGAGATCGTCTACCAGACGGCCTGCCGTCTTTGCGACGAAGGCAACTTCCGTTTTGCTACCGCGCTCGCCCTTCACCTCGCCACCTATTGCCCCAAGGAGCCGCGTTTCAACCTGATCGCGGGCACCTGCATGCAGCACTTGGGTGCACACGCGAACGCTTCGAAGTTCTACTGCTTCGCGCTCATCAATGGCGGCGACAACCCGGCTGTCCTGTTTCGGCTCGGCGAATGCCTGCTGGCGCTCGGCGACAAGGCAAATGCCGAAAAGGCGCTGGACGCAGCGTTCGAAGTTGCGCGTGAAGTCGAGGGCGCAACCCCTCTGCAATCGGCGGTGCAAGATCTTTTGGGTTCGCTCGCGAAAGGAGCAACACCATGACTATCGGACGCATCTCAAGCACCAACTTCGTTCCGACGCAAGGCTCGCCAAGGGCCGACGCGTCCTCCAGCGCACAGTCGACAGAGCTTCCCGAAGGGTGCAATCGGTTCCTGAATACACAGAGCAGCGCTCACCTCGCCAGCAGCATCCTCAGCGGGCTCGGTGGCGAAGCGGATCCCGCGGCGCTCGCAATGGCGTGCTTCGAGGAAGTCGCCAAAGCCTGATCACTGCTTCACCACCTGCGCTCCGGCAGGCGGCTTGAAGCGAAAACGCTCCGCAGGCACCGACGCATTCGCCTGCAGCTTCTCGAAAGTGATGACGGAACGCTGACCGAAGCCATCGAGGATGTCGAGCTGCGCCAGCTGGTTGCCGCGAAACCCCACGCTCATCCTGTTCAACTGGCCATCGTGATTCTTCGGAATTGCGACGGCCCATTGCAGACCGTCCTTATCCGGCGCGCCTTCGAGATTGAAGTCGCGCGTGAGAGCTGCCGTGTTCGGCGCCGCCGCAATCACCGCTGCGGGTGTGGATGCAAAGAGCGAATCCTGCTTTCGCTCGGTGACCTGGTTCAGGTCGGCGTCGTACAGCCAGATGTTCTGGCCGTCCGCGACGATGGTCTGTTCGAAAGGCTTTGCATAGTCGAAACGAAATTTGTTCGGGCGCACGAATTCGAAGGTGCCCGTCGACTTGCGCGTTTTTGCCGGCTGGCCATCGCGAGCCGGCGATGTCACGACTTGCGTGAAACTTGCATGGCCGCTCTTGACCGTTTTAAGGAACGTCTCGAGTGCATCGAGGCCGTCGGCATGCGCTGCTAGCGTGAAGGCCGCCAGGCAGGCGATGAGGAATCTTTTCATGGGTCGCATTGTCGTTGGGTTGCCGGCGGCCCGGCGAAGTTCGCAACGATTCGTTATCGGCAGGCTTATTCGCGAGTCGGCACGAGCACTTCGCGCTCGCCCTTGGTGCTCATCGCACCGACGATACCGGCCTTTTCCATGTCCTCGACGATGCGCGCGGCGCGGTTGTAGCCGATCTTCAGCTTGCGCTGGATGTAGGAGATGCTGCTGCGCCTTTCCTTGACGACGATCGCCACGGCTTCGTCGTACATCGCGTCTTTTTCTCCGCCACTACCACCTTCGCCGAAGAGGTCACCGGCACCGTCGTCATCCACCGTGCCGCCTTCGAGCACGCCTTCGATGTAGTTGGGCTCGCCCTGCGACTTGAGGTAGCCGACAACACGGTGGACTTCCTCGTCGCTGACGAAAGCGCCGTGCACGCGAACAGGAAAACCCGTCCCCGCGGGGAGATAAAGCATGTCGCCCATGCCGAGCAGCGCTTCGGCGCCCATCTGGTCGAGGATGGTGCGGCTGTCGATCTTGCTGGAGACCTGGAAAGCGATGCGCGTCGGGATATTCGCCTTGATGAGGCCCGTGATCACGTCGACGCTTGGTCGCTGCGTTGCGAGGATCAGGTGGATGCCCGCCGCGCGCGCCTTCTGTGCAAGGCGTGCAATGAGCTCCTCGATCTTCTTGCCGACGACCATCATGAGGTCGGCGAGTTCGTCGATCACCACGACGATGTGCGGCAGGCGATCGAGCGGCTCCGGCGATTCGGGCGTGAGGCTGAACGGATTCGGGATCAGCTCGCCTTTCGCCTTGGCTTCATCCAGCTTGTGGTTGTAGCCCGCGAGATTGCGCACGCCCATCTTCGACATGAGCTTGTAGCGCCGCTCCATCTCGCCCACGCACCAGTTCAAACCATACGCCGCCTGACGCATGTCGGTGACCACCGGCGCGAGCAAGTGCGGGATGCCTTCGTAGACCGACATCTCCAGCATCTTCGGGTCGATCATGAGCAGGCGCACATCGCGCGCCTCGGCCTTGTACAGCAGCGACAAAATCATCGCGTTGATGCCGACCGACTTGCCCGATCCGGTCGTGCCCGCGACGAGCACGTGCGGCATCTTCCCGAGATCGGCAACCACCGGATTGCCGATGATGTCCTTGCCCAGGCCCATCGTCAGCATCGACTTCGCTTCGTTGTAGACCTGCGATCCGAGGATTTCCGAAAGGCGGATCGACTGCCGCTTGGCGTTCGGCAGTTCGAGCGCCATGTAGTTCTTGCCGGGGATCGTCTCGATGACACGGATGGAAACGAGCGACAGCGACCGCGCGAGATCTTTCGCGAGGTTCACGATCTGCGAGCCCTTCACGCCTGTCGCGGGTTCGATCTCGTAGCGCGTGATGACAGGCCCGGGCTGCGCGAGAACAACACGTACCTCGACGCCAAAATCTTTCAGCTTTTTCTCGATCAGGCGCGACGTCATCTCGAGCGTTTCGGCGGAGACGGATTCCTGCTTCGAGTTCGCACTGTCCAGCAAATCGACCTGCGGCAATTTCGAGTCGGGCAGCTCGGAGAAGAGCGGCTTCTGGCGCTCCTTCGCGACACGTTCGCTCTTGGGCACTTCGACCAGGATCGGCTCGATGAGCACGGGCGCAGGATGATGCACGGCGATCTCGACGCGCTCTTCTTCCAACACGACTTCACGCTCGCGCGCGGCGGCCTGTCCGAAGGCAATGTCCTGCGCAAGTTCGCGCTTCTCGCGGCGAGCCTCGATGAACGCATCGATGCGCGCGCCGATCGCTTCGGCCACGTGGCTCCACGAGAAGCGGAACACCACCGCCATGCCGAGAACAATGAGTGCGACGTAAACAAGACCCGAGCCCGTGAACCCGAGCCAGTTCATGCCGGCGGGGCCGGTGAGAAAGCCCAGCGCACCGCCGGCGTGATCGGGCAGCTTGCCCTCGAAGCGGTACAAGCGCGACCACTCGAGTCCGCAGCTTGCGGCGAGCAGCACGGCAAGGCCGATCCAGAACGCAAGGCGTGTTCGCGTGAGTCGATGCGCGTCGGACTTTTCTTCGCTTCGCGTCCATCGCATCAGGGTTGCGACCCAAGTGCGAATCGCGGCGGCGACGCACCACCAAGCGGAAAAGCCGAGGAGGAAATAGCTGGCGTCGGCCGACCATGCACCGAATCGCCCGCCCCAATTGCGAAGCGGCCCGCCGTCGCCGGACGTCGAGAACGCCGCGTCGAGCGGCGAATAAGAAATCAGCGCCAGGATCCAGAAGGCGATGGCCACGAAGCCTGCGACCAGTGCGAATTCGTGCGCGAAGCGGCCGACGCCGGAAGATTTGCCCGAAGCGACCGGGCCCGAATCGGTCAGGGTGTTCAGCGAATATGTCATCCAGGGCGAATTGTCGCCCGAGGCGTCACCCGAGGGTAGTCAGGCGGTCCTTGATCAACATGGAGCCGTCCTCGCGTGTCTCGATGAAGCCACGGTCCTCGAGATCCTTCATCACGCGCGACACCATTTCGCGCGACGCGCCGACCATCTTCGCGATGTCCTGGCGGGAGATGCGTTCGCGGATGGTGGGTTGGCCGTCCTTGTCGGGCAATGCGAATTCGAGCAGTGCCCGCGCCACGCGGCCGTACACGTCCATCAATGCAAGCGATTCGATCTTGCGGTCAGCCTGGCGCAAGCGCTGCACCAGGCCCTTCATGATCGCGTACGCCATCGAGCTGTTCTCGGGCAGGCAGCGCGCGAACTCGGCGCGGCCGAGCGAGAGCATGTCGGTCTGTACCTCGGCGCGCACGGTAGCCGAATGCGGCTCGTTGTCGATGAGGCTCATCTCGCCGATGTAGTCGCCCGGATTTAGCGTGGCGAGGATGACTTCCCGCCCTCTTTTGTCCGAAGTCACGACGCGAACGCGGCCGGTGAGGATGATGAAGAGCGTGTTGGATTTTTCGCCCTGCTCCACCACGATCTCGCCGCGCTTGAATCGACGTTTCACAACCGCGTCGGCTACCGACTCGGCCTGGTTCGCCGTCAGCAGCGCGAACAGCGGCACGCGGCGAATCAACTCGAGATTGGAGAGCATCGACATCTGATCACGTCCCTTTCGGCGAGGAGCCCATCGATGGGTTCTTACAATCGCAGCGATTGAAAGCGACAAGCGTCATCCGCGCCACGCGGGGTTGATACTTGCAACCACGGCCCGAAATGTACACGGTCCGTGGTGTTTATCACACACAGGTTTTCCACGATGTCAGCGAACCTCCACTCGAAAGTCCTCATCCTCGGTTCGGGGCCCGCGGGCTACACCGCCGCGGTCTACGCCGCGCGCGCGAATCTCGATCCGGTACTCATCACCGGCATCGCGCAAGGAGGTCAGCTCATGACGACGACCGATGTCGACAACTGGCCTGCGGACGTCAACGGCGTGCAGGGCCCGGAGCTGATGCAGCGCTTCCTCGAACATGCAGAACGCTTCAAGACGAAGATCGTGTTCGACCACATCAACACGGTTGATTTCAGCAAGCGCCCGTTCACGCTCAAGGGGGACAGCGGCGAATACACCTGCGACGCGCTCATCATCGCGACCGGCGCTTCGGCGCGCTACCTGGGCCTGCCTTCCGAGCAGGCCTTCATGGGCAAAGGCGTGTCCGCATGCGCGACTTGCGACGGCTTTTTCTATCGCGGCCAGACGACTTGCGTCATCGGCGGCGGCAACACCGCGGTCGAAGAGGCGCTGTACCTGTCCAACATTGCGAGCAAGGTCTACCTCGTGCATCGGCGCGACAAGTTTCGCGCAGAGCCGATCCTCATCGACAAGGTGACGGAGAAGGTGAAGGAAGGAAAGATCGAGCTCAAGCTCTTCAAGACACTCGATGAGGTTCTGGGCGATGCGACCGGCGTGACCGGCGTTCGCCTGAAGGACGTCAACACCGGTGCGACCGAGGACCTGAACCTGCAAGGCTGCTTCATTGCGATCGGCCACTCGCCCAACACCGAGATCTTCAAGGGCCAACTCGAGATGAAGGACGGCTACATCATCACGAAGGGCGGGCTGAACGGCATGGCCACAATGACCAGCGTGCCGGGCGTCTTCGCCGCCGGCGACGTGCAGGATCACGTCTATCGACAGGCCATCACCAGCGCTGGGACGGGCTGCATGGCGGCGCTCGACGCGCAAAGATTCCTCGATCAGCAAGGCTGACCGGCCATTCGCTATAATCTTGGGTTCGCCGGATCTCACCCGGCAAATCATGGGTTACCGCCACCCTACTGGCGAGGTGAGGCT
>DATJJL010000134.1:0-4515 GCA_035492155.1 Ramlibacter sp.
CGCTGCTGCACGTGCTGCAGTCGCCGTTCGACGAGCATCCCGATCACGAAGACAAGGCCGGCTTTCCGCCCGATTGGGCGCAACACATCGAAATCAGCTGCTCCTCATGAAAGACATCCTGAATTTCCCGATCCAGAAGACTGCCGACGAATGGAAGGCGATCCTCGCCGCCAAAGGCGCGGAGCCTGGCGCTTTCCAGGTGACGCGACAGGCCGCGACGGAGCGGCCCTTCACCGGAAAATTCGAACGCGTGTGGGCCGACGGCAGCTATCACTGCGTCTGCTGCGGGAACAAACTCTTCGACTCCGACACCAAGTTCGATGCGGGCTGCGGTTGGCCAAGCTTCGACAAGGCCGTCCCGGGCGCGATCACGGAGATCCGCGACACGACCCACGGCATGGTCCGCACGGAAACAGTCTGTTCGCAATGCGGCGCCCATCTGGGCCACGTGTTCGAAGATGGCCCCAGCGAAACGGGCCTGCGTTATTGCATGAACTCTGCCTCGCTCGACTTCCACCCCGGGGAATAATCGCATCTGATGAAACTGCTCGCCGACTTCTTCCCCATCATTCTTTTCTTCGCGGCTTTCAAGTTCGCGGGCATCTATGTCGCAACCGGCGTCGCCATCGCGGCTACCGTCGTCCAGATCGCTTGGCTGCGCTTCACACGAGGCAAGATCGAGCCGATCCAATGGGTGAGCCTTGCGATCATTGTGGCTTTCGGCGGCGCGACGATCGCGCTGCACGACGAGACGTTCATCAAGTGGAAGCCCACGATTCTTTACTGGGTGATGGGTGCGGCACTCGCAGCCGGGCAGCTCGTGCGCAAGAACCTGCTCAAGTCCGTCATGGGTTCGCAGCTCGAACTGCCGGAGGAAGCCTGGCGAGCCATGACGTGGAGCTGGGTCGCGTTTTTCGCGCTCATGGGCGTGATCAATCTTTGGGTCGCTTTCAATTTCGACACCAACACCTGGGTGAACTACAAGCTGTTCGGCGGCATGGGCCTGATGGTCGTCTTCGTCCTCGGGCAGGCGGTGTACCTGTCGAAGCACGTGAAGGCCGAGGAAGCCGAGTAGTCCATGGGCACGGGCATCACCGCGAAGGCGCTGCAGGCGCGCCTTGAAGAACAACTCCAAACTTCCACGGTCGAAGTGCTCGACGAAAGCTCGCAGCACCAAGGCCATGCCGGGGCCGACGGCACCGGCTTTGGAACGCATTTCCGCGTGCGGATTTCCTCACCGAAGTTCGCCGGAATATCGAAGGTGGCGCAGCATCGCCTTGTGTATGATGCGCTGCGCGATTTCACCGCACAGGGTTTGCACGCCCTTGCGATCGAGACTTTTTAGGACTCCCTCATGAAGCAAATCCTCCTTGCCGCCGTGGCGGCTGCCACGCTCGGGCTCGCCATGCCCGCCTCGGCCCAGAACCTCGCGATCGTCAACGGCAAGCCCGTGCCCAAGGCGCGATACGACGCGCTGATGTCGCAGCTGCAGCGCGCAGGCCGCGCGGTGCCGCCGCAAATGGAAGACCAGATCAAGCAGGAAGTCATCGCGCGCGAAGTGTTCATGCAGGAAGCGCAAAAGCGCGGGCTCGACGCCACCGACGACTACAAGACGCAGCTTGAACTCGCTCGCCAGACCATCCTGATCCGCGAGCTGTTCGCCGACTACCAGAAGAAGAACCCGGTCTCCGACGCCGAAGTGCAAGCCGAATACGACAAGTTCGCTGCGGCGAACGGCGGCAAGGAATACCACGCTCGCCACATCCTCGTGGAAAATGAAGCCGACGCGAAGCAGATCATTGCCGACATCAAGAAGGGCAAGAAGTTCGAAGACATCGCGAAGGCGAAGTCGAAGGACCCGGGCTCCGCTCCCCATGGCGGCGACCTCGACTGGGCCACGGCCGCCAGCTACGTGCCGGAGTTCTCACAGGCCATGATCAAGCTGGGCAAGGGCCAGATGACGCAAGAGCCGGTCAAGACCAACTTCGGCTGGCACGTGATCCGCGTGGACGACATCCGCGACGCGCAGTTGCCGAAGCTCGAGGAGGTCAAGCCGCAGATCAAGCAGCAGCTCGAGCAGCAGAAGCTCGCCAAGTTCCAGGAAGAACTGCGCGCCAGCGCAAAGGTCGAATAGTGGTCACAGCGCCTTGAGCGCTGTCATCACGCCGATCATTACCGGCTGGTGCACCATGTACCAGGCCAGGCTCCAGCGCCCCATCCACGCGAGGGGCGCTGATGTTTTGGGCATGCGCATCGCGATGATCGCGCGCTGCTTCGCAAGCAGCCATTGCCCGGCGGCCATTCCCCACCACATCACGCCTAGCCACGGCACGAGCGGAACGTAATCCTCCGTGATCGGCTTGCGCGTGATCAAGCCGATCCAGTTCCAGGGCTTGTCGTTCAGGAAGTCGAGCGAGGGCCAATGCGCAATCGCCAAGGCGGCGCCCCATTTCGCAGAAATCGCGATGGCGCCTGCAACCCACAACCAGCGTCCCCAGCTTGCGGTCGCGCGCGCGACGATCAACATCAGCGCGATGCCGTGCAGCACGCCGAAGTAGATGAAGCTGCCAGGGAACATCATGTAAGAGCCGATCGACACCAGCACCGCGCAACCGGCAACCTGCGCCCATCGCTTCCAGAAACGTGACCAGGTCTGCCCCTGCTCCACCGCGACTGCTTGACCCAGCCCGGCGCAGAAAAGAAACAGGCTCACGATCGCCGTGCGCTGGCCGGTCCACAGCGGATCGTCGTAGAAGTTCTGGTGCGTCCAGCCGAAATAGTTGAGGTCGAACGAGAAGTGGAAGATCGTCATCCACACGATCGCAAGGCCGCGCAGAGTGTCGATGCTGTCGTAGCGCTGCTGGGCGGGCACGGCCCTAACCCACCCACCTGCGCGCGTTGCGCCACAGCCGCATCCACGGGCTGAACTCGCTCTTGTCGCTGCTTGTCCATGACATCTGCACGTTGCGGAACACGCGTTCGGGATGCGGCATGATGGCCGTGAAGCGGCCGTCAGCTGTCGTCACGCTGCACAGGCCGCCGGGGCTGCCGTTCGGGTTCGCGGGATAAACCTCGGTGGGCTTGCCGTGGTTGTCGACGAAGCGCGCGGCGGAAATCACCTTGGCCTTGTCGCCGCGATACGCGAAGTTCGCATAACCCTCGCCGTGCGCTACTGCAATCGGAATGCGGCTTCCCGCCATGTCCGCCATGAAGATCGAGGGCGACTCGAGCACCTCGACGAGCGACAGGCGCGCTTCGTAGCGCTCGCTGCGATTGGTCGTGAAGCGCGGCCAGGCCTGCGCGCCGGGGATGATGTCCGCCAGTTCGGCGAGCATCTGGCAGCCGTTGCACACGCCGAGCGCAAACGTATCGCTGCGCGCGAAAAATGATTTGAACTGCCCGGCAAGCTGCGCATTGAAGGTGACGCTTCGTGCCCAACCAATGCCGGCGCCCAGCGTGTCGCCGTAGCTGAAACCGCCGCACGCGACGAAGCCCTTGAAGTCCTCGAGCTTCGCGCGGCCGGTCTGCAGGTCGGTCATGTGCACGTCGTACGCATCGAAGCCTGCTTCGGTGAACGTGTACGCCATCTCCACCTGCGAGTTCACGCCCTGCTCGCGCAGGATCGCAACCTTCGGGCGCGAGAGGTTCAGGTAAGGCGCCGCGACGTTCTCCATCGGATCGAACGTGAGGTGCACATGCAGGCCAGGATCGGCCTGGTCGCCCGCGGCCGCATGTTCGCTATCTGCACCTGCAGGGTTGTCGCGCACCTGGCAGATCTTCCAGCTCACGCTGTCCCATACCTGCTGCAGGTCGACCAGCTTGGCGCTGAACACCGCCTTGGTGTCGCGCCAGACCGCGACTTCGCCCTTGCCCGCGTCGATGGTCGACGATGCGGGCCGAGTCTTGCCAACGAAGTGGCTCCACTTCGACAGGCCATGATCGCGCAGCACCTGCATCACTTCGTTGCGGTGCTCGGTGGGCACTTGCAACACAACGCCGAGTTCTTCGTTGAAAAGCGCCTTGAGCGTGAGCTCCTCGCGCCGCGCGCTGATCTGCGATGCCCAGTTCTTCGCATCGCCATATTCGGCCTTGCTGTCGCCGATGCCGTCGCCTTCGGTCACGAGCAAGTCGACATTCAGCGCCAGGCCGACGTGACCTGCGAAAGCCATCTCGCATGCGGCAGCAAACAATCCACCGTCGCTGCGGTCGTGATACGCCAGGATGCGGCCTTGCGCGCGCAGCGCATTCACGGCCTTCACGAGATTCGCGAGATCCTGCGGATCGTCGAGGTCGGGCACTTCGTCGCCGGTCTGCTCCAGCGCTTGCGCGAGGATGCTGCCCGCCATGCGATGGCCGCCCTTCCCGAGATCGACAAGCACGAGCGTCGTGTCGCCTTCGGCTTGCAGTTGCGGCGTGAGAGTTCCGCGCACGTCGTCCACTGTTGCGAATGCGGAGACGATCAGGCTCACGGGCGACGTGACCTTCTTGCGCTCCGCACCTTCCTGCCATTGCGTG
>DATJJL010000135.1:0-3345 GCA_035492155.1 Ramlibacter sp.
CGCGGTGCCGCATCGCAACCATGTCGTGCCCGTCCGGCTCAATCGCGGGCAATCGAACGTCATCTACCTGCGCATTCAATCCGAAGGCACCGTCGCAGCGCCGGCGACGCTCTGGCAACCCGAGGCGCTGTGGCAGCACGACATGGAGGCGTATGCCGCGCTGAGCCTGTACTTCGGCTTGCTCATCGGCCTGTTCCTCTACAACTTGCTGCTGTTCATCTCGGTTCGTGAAGCCGCGTACGCGCTCTACGTGGCCTTCGCAGGGTCGATGGCAATCGGGCAGGCGTCGCTCACCGGGCTGGGTGCGCAGTTTCTCTGGAGCGACTGGACGTGGTGGAACAGCGTGTCGCCGCCGGTGGGCCTGAGCCTCGCCGCGATCTTCGGCACGCTCTTCGCCCGCGACTTTCTCTCCAGCAGCGTGCGCCTGCCGCGCATCGACAAATGGCTTGTGACGCTGCTCGTGGGCTGGGGCCTTAGCGTGCTTGCGGCCGTCGCGTTGCCCTACACGGTGTCCTCGTACATGGTGACCGTGCTCGCCGTGGTCAGCGTCGTCACCATGGTGTCCGTGGGCGTGGTAAGCGTGAAGCGCGAATTCGCGGGCGCCCGCTATTTCTTCCTCGCCTGGGCCGTGCTGCTGGTCGGCGTCCTCACGCTCTCGTTGCACAACACGGGCTTCCTGCCATCGAACGCGGTGACGTCGAACGGGCTATTGATCGGGTCTGCGCTGGAGATGGTGCTGCTTTCTTTCGCGCTGGGCGACCGCATCAACGTCGCGCGCCGCTTCAAGGAGCAGGCGCAGGCGCGCATCGCGGCGGAGCGCGCGATGGTGCAGGCGCTCAGTCATTCGCAGGGCCACATGAAAAGCGTGCTCGAGGAGCGCGAGATCATCCTGCAGAACTCGATCGTCGGCATCGCTTTCCTCACGCATTCCGGCAGGCTGCGCTGGGCCAATCGCGCGATGCTCGACATCTTCGGCATCGAAGGGCGCCCGGGCGTGTCGATGGAGCGCCTCTACACGTCGCGCGACCAGTACCTGGAGATCGGTGCGGTCGCATCGGGCGCGCTCGCGAAGGGCGAGGTCTACGAATGCGAAGTGCAGATGCGCAGGCTCGACGGCACGCCGATCTGGGTGTTCCTGTCGGGCAAGGCCGTGAACGCGGAAGACCTGCATCAAGGCACCGTGTGGGTCATCATGAACATCACGCCGCGCAAGGAGCTCGAGCAGCAGCTGCAGCGCACGAGCTCGGAGCGCGAAGCCATCCTCAACAACGCGTTGGTGGGCATCGTGCATTCGGTGGGCGGCACGCTCGAATGGGTGAACGACAAGTTCGCGCAGATGCTCGACTACCCGCGGCAGATCCTTCTCGGCCAGCCCTTCGAGATCATCCATCCGGATGCGGTGGCCTATCGCAAGTTCCGCAACGATGCACGCACGGCGCTGTTCGCCACCGGCGGCTCATACATCTGCGAAATGCAGTTGAAGCGCAAGAACGGCGAGCTTTTCTGGGTGGAGCTGGGCGGCAGTTGCATCCGCGATGCGCAGCCGGATTCAGGCGTGATCTGGACTTTCCTGGACATCACGGGCCGCAAGAAGTCGGAAGCGGAAATGCGCGAGGCGCTGGAACAGCAAAAGGCGCTGAACGAATTGCGAAGCCGTTTCGTCTCGATGACGAGCCACGAATTCCGAACGCCGCTGGCCGCGATCATGTCGGCCGAAGAGCTGCTGCGTCACTACGGCGATCGCCTGCCCAAGACCGAGCGAAACGAAATCCTCGACAGCATCGCCACCGGCGTGCAGCGCATGTCGCGCATGATGGATCGCGTGCTGCTGCTCGGCAAGGCCGATGCGGGCATGCTGGATTTCACGCCGCAGCGCATCCGGCTTGCGCCCCTGTGCAGGCAGTTCGTCGACGAGGCGCACGCGCAGCAGCCCGAGGACCGCAGCGAAGTGAAGCTTTCCATCGATGACGGCACGGAAGGCAAATACGACGAGAAGCTGCTGCGGCACATCTTCAGCAACTTGCTGTCGAACGCGCTGAAGTATTCGCCCGGCGGCGGCGAGGTGCGATTTCATGTGCGCCGGGAGTCCGCCGCGACTGTCTTCGAAGTCACGGACCGCGGCATCGGCATCCCGGCCGAGGAGATCGGCCATCTTTTCGAATCGTTCCACCGCGCGAGCAATGTGGGCGCGATCCAGGGCACGGGGCTTGGCCTTGCGATCGTGAAGAACGCCGTGGAAATGCACGGCGGCGCGATCGAGGTGAAGAGCAAGCTCGGCGAGGGAACGACGTTTCGCGTGAGCTTGCCGCAGGATCAGGAGAGCGCGACGATTGCCGGCGCCGAAAGTTCGCGGCCGACCATGGCGCGGGCGAAGAGGTAGTTCAGCCGCATGTTGTCGGTGAGCGTGTCCATGTTCACCATGCCGCGGCTGTCGCAGGGGAACGAGAAGGCGCGGCCGTGGCCGAACAGGGAGCGGAAGCAAAGCTGGAACATCGGGTACTCCTTGGCGCACCGAATCGCGCGTGGAGCGAGTTATGGACGATGAATCGCAGTTGCGCGTCAGACGTTCGTTTAGGGCACCTTAAGGAAAATCTTTAAGGCGCCTGCCTAAGCTCAGCCGTTTCAAGTTCAGCGGTTGAACAGTTCGAGCAGCCTGTCGAGCCCGCCCGTATTGATCTGCACCATCGCCTGCTCGCGCACCTTGGGCTTGGCGTGATAAGCCACCGACAGGCCCGCTTCGCCCATCATCGGAAGATCGTTCGCGCCGTCGCCCATCGCGATGGCCTGCTTCGGGGCTATGCCGAGCTTCGCGCAGGTCTGGAGAAACATCGTGCGCTTCTCGGCGCCGTCGCAGATGTCGCCCCAATCCTGGTCGACCATCCGGCCGGTGAGCTGGCCGCAGTTGGGCCCCGATTCGATTTCGAGCACGTTCGAGCGCGTGTAGTCGATGCCGAGCTTGTCGCGCACACGGTCGGTGAAGAAAGTGAAGCCGCCGGAGACGAGCAGCGTCTTCAGTCCCGCGGCCTTGCATGCGGCCACGAGCTTTTCGGCGCCGGGGTTGAGCTGCAAGCGCTCGACGTACACGCGCTCGAGGTCCGCGACGGTGACGCCGCGCAGCAGCTTCACGCGTCGCCTCAGGCTCTCCTTGTAGTCGGCGATTTCGCCGCGCATCGCGGCTTCGGTGATTGCTGCGACTTCCGCTTTCATGTCGACGACATCGGCGATCTCGTCGACGCACTCGATGTTGATGAGCGTCGAATCCATGTCGAAGGCGATGAGCTTGAACTGCGAAAGGGCAAGGGGAGGCGTGATGCCGCGGACGGCGAGGCCGGGGGAGATTTCGCG
>DATJJL010000136.1:0-2143 GCA_035492155.1 Ramlibacter sp.
GACCGCGCAGAGTGCGACGGACTTCGTGATCGACGGCGATACCGTACTGCTGGCCGCGCAGGCCGAAGTCGCCGCCGCCGAGGCCAGCGACGACGGCATGCGCATGGCGCACGCCTACATGGCCCTGCACGATGCCGGCGCCCATGACGCCCCCGCGCGTGCCCAAGCGCTGATTCTGGGCCTGGGTTTCAGCGCCGCGCAGCTTAGCCAGCCGGTCAATAGTTTCTCCGGCGGCTGGCGTATGCGTCTGCAGCTGGCGCGCGCGCTCATGTGTCCGTCCGACTTGCTGTTGCTCGACGAACCCACGAATCACCTCGACCTCGACGCGCTGGTCTGGCTGGAGGCGTGGCTCAAGCGCTATCAAGGAACCTTGGTGGTCATCAGCCACGATCGCGAATTTCTCGACGCGGTGACGCAGGTGACGGTGCACGTCGACAACGCCAAGCTTGTGCGCTATGGCGGCAACTACAGCAAATTCGAAGACATGCGCGCCGAGCAGCTCGTGCTGCAGCAGGCCGCGATGGCCAAGCAGGCGGACAAGATCGCCCATCTGCAAAAATTCATCGACCGTTTCAAGGCCAAGGCCTCGAAGGCGAAGCAGGCGCAAAGCCGGGTCAAGGCGCTCGAACGCATGGAGAGAATCGCACCGGTGCTCGCCGAAGCAGAGTTCACTTTCGAGTTCAAAGAGCCGCTCAACGTCCCGAACCCGCTGCTCTCGATGGTGGACACAAGCTTCGGCTATCCGGCGCCGGCCGGCGCACTGCCGGGCACGCCGCCCACGGTCATCGTCCGGGGCATCAGCCGATCCGTGCTGGCCGGGCAGCGCATCGGCATCTTGGGCGCCAACGGACAAGGCAAGTCCACGCTGGTGAAGACCGTGGCGCACGCGCTGGCGCCGGTCACCGGTGAAATCAGCGAAGGCAAAGGCCTGAACATCGGCTACTTCGCACAGCAGGAACTCGACGTACTGCGTCCTCTCGACACGCCGATGGAACACATGATCCGGCTTGCCAAGGATACGCCGGCGCATATGCGCGCCCCTGGCCAGAGCGGCACCGAACAATCGCTTCGTACGTTCCTCGGCACTTTCAACTTTAGTGGCGACACGGTTCATCAGGCCGTCGGCACGATGAGCGGCGGCGAAAAGGCGCGGCTCGTGTTGTGCATGATCGTGTGGCAGCGCCCCAACTTGCTGCTGCTCGACGAGCCGACCAACCACCTCGACTTGGCCACCCGCGAAGCGCTGGGCGTGGCGCTCAACGAATTCGAAGGCACCGTGATGCTGGTCAGTCACGACCGGTCCTTGCTACGTGCCGTATGCGACGAGTTCTGGCTCGTCACCAAGGGCGGCGTCGAACCGTTCGACGGCGATCTGGACGATTATCAGCAGTTCCTGCGCGACGAAGCCCGTCGCATGCGTGAACAGGCTGCGGGCGAGCAAAAGGCGATCGCCTGAGGTAACGACCTGGTAGTCCGGGTTTGAAGTACGGAACGGATGATCTACGTCGCCAAGGCCGCCGCCGGCAGACGTGCAACGCGAGAGATCCCGTGCCGTGGCATGGGTTAAGCGCAGGTCACCGCCCCCGAGTCAGCGTGATCGCCCGCTCTGGGCAGGCCGCGACGCATAGCCCGCACGAACGGCACGCGTCTGCGTTCGGCGTGTAGGCGACCTGCATACCGTGCACGCGCAGCTTGAAACGGTGCAGCGCGCCAAGGCTGCGGTAATCCGCGTCGTCGATACGCCGGATCTCGAATACGTTCTCCGGGCAGACCGCGAGGCAATCCCCCTTGCCCTCGCAGCGGCGCAGATCGATAGCCGGTACGAACGCACCAGGTGGCTGCTTGCAGGCAGCGGCCGTCGTGTCGCGCATGTCATTGTTCCTTTGGCGCTTCGCGCCGCGCATGGCACGCTGAACGGAAACGATCGCGCTCCTCCGGCGTCATCGCTTCCCACTTGCGCCAGTGGCGTCTGTGTCGCCAGCCGCCGCCGTGGCCGCGAAACCCGCCGAACAGAATCCGGCTCAGCACGAGCAAGCCGAGGGCATGCGCGAAATCGATGGTGCGCGCGCCGACGAACAGCGCGGGCATCACCCAATTCCACAGGAGCGTAACGCCCCATCCGAGCGCGCCGATGGCCACGAGC
>DATJJL010000137.1:0-2142 GCA_035492155.1 Ramlibacter sp.
ATTTTTGCGCTGCGCATGCTGGGCCTCTTCATGATCATGCCGGTGTTTTCGGTCTACGCGAAAACGATCGCCGGCGGCGACAACGTTCTGCTCGTCGGCATCGCGCTTGGCGCCTACGGCGTCACGCAGTCGCTCCTTTACATCCTTTACGGCTGGATCTCGGACAAGGTGGGACGCAAGCCGGTCATCGCGACGGGCCTGGTGATCTTCGCGCTCGGCAGTTTAGTCGCAGCGTTCGCGCACGACATGACCTGGATTATCGTCGGCCGGGTGATTCAGGGGATGGGCGCAGTGTCGTCTGCGGTAATCGCGTTCATCGCCGACCTCACCGCCGAAGAGCATCGCACCAAGGCGATGGCGATGGTCGGTAGTTCGATTGGCGTGTCGTTCGCGGTGGCGATCGTCGGCGCGCCGATCGTGTTTCACTGGGTCGGCATGAGCGGTCTCTTCGCGCTCGTCGGCGTGCTCTCAATCCTCGCAGTGGGCATCGTGCTGTGGATCGTGCCGGATGCGCCCAAGCCCGTACACGTGCGCGCGCCGTTCGCAGAGGTGCTACACAACGTAGAGCTGCTGCGGCTGAACTTCGGCGTGCTGGTTTTGCACGCGACGCAGACGGCGCTCTTTCTCGTCGTGCCGCGCCTTCTCGTGGACGCCGGGCTGCCGGTCGCGCTGCATTGGAAGATCTATCTGCCTGTGATGGGACTCGCATTCGTGATGATGGTGCCGGCGATTATCGCCGCCGAAAAGCGGGGCAAGATGAAGCCCGTGCTGCTTTCGGCGATCGGTCTTATCCTGATCGGCCAGCTTTTGCTCGGCGCTGCACCGCATACCATTCTGATCATGGCCGCGATCCTCTTCGTCTACTTCCTCGGCTTCAACATCCTGGAGGCGTCGCAGCCGTCGCTGGTCTCGAAGCTCGCGCCCGGCACGCGCAAGGGCGCGGCGGCCGGCGTGTACAACACGACGCAGTCGATCGGGCTCGCGCTCGGTGGCGTCGTCGGCGGCTGGCTGCTGAAGATCGACGGGCCGAGTGCGGTGTTCTACACGTGCTCGGGGCTCGTTCTGTGCTGGCTTTTAATCGCGGCCAGTATGCAGGCGCCGCCGAGGCGGCCCTAACTGCAACACGACAACGTTCGGCTGCGGCTCCGGCTGAAATGGAGAACCTAATGTGCAGCCAAACAGCAGCTATCCAGAACGAGAACGACGGAAGTCGATGACGCGATACGAAACACTGGCAAGCACGATGGCCAAAGAGATCCGCTCCGGCAGCATTGCGGTCGGCTCGCGCATGCCTTCACTACGTCAAATCATCGCGCAGCACGGCGTCAGCCAGTCGACCGCGTCCCGGGCGTACTACCTGCTCGAGGAATGGGGACTGGTTCGGGCACAGGAGCGCTCCGGCTATTACGTGGCGCCCGGCGCAGGCGTCGGCAGCGAGTCGTCGCGTCGCGCCTCCGCACCAGCAGAGTCAAGCAAGGTGGATATCAGCGACCTGGTCTTCTCGGTACTGGATGCCGCGAAGCACCCGGGCATCGTGCCGCTCGGCTCAGCCTTCCCCTCGCCTCAGCTCTTCCCCCTGCCCCGGCTTGCCAAAGCGCTCGCACATTCCACGCGACTTATCAGCCCCTGGAACACCGTGGTGGACCTGCCGCCAGGAAACGAGCACCTACGCCGACAGATTGCACTACGCTACATGGGCATGGGCATATCGCAGCCCTTGGAAGAAATTGTCATCACTAACGGCGCCCTGGAGGCGCTAAATTTATGTCTGATGGCCGTGACCCGACCCGGCGACGTCGTTGCGGTGGAATCGCCCGGCTTCTATGCGGCGCTTCAGGCGATCGAGCGGCTTGATCTCCGTGCAGTCGAGATTCCGGTTGATCCTGTAACTGGCCTCGACCTCGACGCACTTTCTGAAGCGTTGACGAAGCATCCTGTCCGTGCCTGCTGGTTCATGACAAATTTCCAGAATCCGACAGGCGTTACGCTTTCGCTGGAAAAAAAGAAGGCTCTTGTAGAACTCCTCGCGAAGCACGAAGTTCCGTTGATTGAAGATGACGTCTATGGGGAACTGCATTTTCAGGCGGACTACCCGCTGCCAGCGGTGGCGTTCGACCGGCAGGGACTTGTCATGCACTGCGG
>DATJJL010000138.1:0-4417 GCA_035492155.1 Ramlibacter sp.
CATGAAATTCGCGCTGTGCAACGAGGTCCTGCAGCCGCTCGCTTTCGAGCAGCAGTGCGGGCTTGCTGCGCAGATGGGTTACTCGGGCCTGGAGGTCGCGCCTTTCACATTGGCAAGCGATCCGATGTCGATCACCGATGCGCAGGCCAGCGACTTGCGGCGCATCGCCGACAGTGAGGGCCTCACGATCACCGGCCTGCATTGGCTGCTGGTTGCGCCTAAGGGCTTGTCGATCGTCAGCGACGATGATTCGGTTCGCGGGCGGACTGTCGACGTGATGAAGCGCCTGACGCAACTTTGTGCGGCGATGGGCGGGCGCTATCTCGTGCACGGATCGCCGCAGCAGCGATCGGTGCCCGCAGGCTCGACGCGCGAACAAGCGTTGGCGCGCGCGACGCAATGCTTCGCGCAAGTGGCAACGACAGCCGAAGCGAACGGCGTGGTGTATTGCGTCGAGCCGCTGTCGACGGCCGAGACCGACCTCGTCAACACCGTCGCCGAAGCCGCGCGCATCGTCGACGAGATCGCATCGCCGGGCCTGAAGACGATGATCGACTGCAAAGCCGCCGCACAGGCCGAGGAAGAGACGATCGCCGCGCTGATGGAACGCTGGATGAAATCCGGCCACATCGCGCACGTGCAGGTGAACGACCCGAATCGCCGCGGTCCCGGGCAAGGTGAGCTGCGTTTCGCGCCCATTCTCGACACGATTGCGCGCATGCAGCAGCAAGGCCATTACAAGGGCATCGTCGCTGTCGAGCCCTTCGATTACGTGCCTGATGGGCCGGGCTGCGCGGCACGTTCCATCGGTTACCTGCAGGGTGTGCTCGAAGGCATGTGGACATGAGCACGGCAGCGCCCTTGATTCGTGTGCGATCCATCGAGCTTTACGAGCGGCCGGTGAAACTGAGGCTGCCTTTCCGCTTCGGCGTCGTCACGCTGCGCGAATGCCCGCAGGCCTTCGTCAGAGTGCGCATCGAAACTGCCGACGGCAAGAGCGCGTGGGGCGCCGCCGCGGAAATGATGGCGCCCAAGTGGTTCGACAAGAATCTTGCGCTGACGAACGAACAGAACTTCGACCAGCTGCGCGACGTGTTGCGGATCGCGCGGGACACCTACCTGTCGGACGCGAGCAGGGCCACGGCGTTTGGCCATTTCGCCCGACACTACGACGAACAGTTGAAGCAAGGCGCGGCGAAAGCCTATAACCCGCTGCTGGCGAACTACGGGCCGGCGCTTGTCGATCGCGCGGTGCTCGATGCGCTGTGCCGCCTGCGCAATGTATCGTTCTACGATGCAATGCGGGCGAACCTGCCCGGCATTTTTTTCGAAGGCTTCGACATGGATGCCTTCCTCGCATCGCTGGAGCCGTCCGCGTCGATCGAGGCGCGGCACACCGTCGGCATGCTCGATGCGATCACGTCCGCCGACTTGAAAGAGCGCGTGAACGACGGCTTGCCGCAGACGCTTGAGGAGGTGATCGCTACCTGGGGTCACCGCTATTTCAAGCTGAAGGTCGGCGGCCATCTGGACGCCGACGTTGCGCGGCTCGCAGCTATTGCGTCGGTGCTCGACCGATTGCCGCATCCGTATTTCGTCTCGCTGGATGGCAACGAGCAGTACGCCGATGCGCAAGGTGTTGCCGAATTGACTGCCGGCATTCGCGCGAAGCCGTCGTTGAAGCGCTTGTGGGAATCGACCCTCTTCATCGAGCAGCCGATCGCGCGCAAGGTCGCGCTCGATGTCGACCTTCGCACCGCCGACCTGGGCAAGCCGGTGATCATCGACGAGAGCGACGGCGAGCTCGACACTTTCGTGCGCGCAAAGGATCGCGGCTATCGCGGCGTGTCGTCCAAGACCTGCAAGGGTTTCTACAAATCGATGCTCAACGCGGCACGCTGCCGCGCATGGGGCGACGGCTACTTCATGTCGGCCGAGGACCTCACGACGCAGGCAGGCTTGTCGGTGCAGCAGGATCTCGCGCTCGTGAATCTGCTCGGCATCGCGCACGTCGAGCGCAATGGGCATTACTACGTCAACGGAATGGCCGCGCAGGGCGAAAGCGAACAGCAGGCGTTTGTCGATGCGCATCCGGATGTGTACGAGCGCAGCCACGGCGCCGTGCGCCTCAAGATTCGCGATGGACGCATCGCGTTGTCGTCGCTCGCGTGCCCTGGCTTCGCCAGTGCCGCGATGCCGGATTTCAGCGCGATGACGCCGCTAGCCTGAACGCCGGCCGTCGCTCACCGACCTTTTCGCCGCGGATGTTCGGGATGTCCCGCGCGCGCCACGGCTCGAGCTCCTCGCGCTGGCGATCGTCGAGCCACCCGAGCTGGTCGAGCACTTCCACTGTCGCCGCGAAGAGCGCCGGCTTGTTGCCGTCCGAGATTTTTATCGCGAACGCCTCGCCGCGACTCACGCTGCCGAACGCCTGCACGCCTTCGGCGCCGACCTTCGTCACCCAGTCGCCGCGGCCTGCGCGCATGAAGGCGTTGTCGCTGCGGCGAGTGCCCGAGACGAGCTCGGGAAATGTCTTCATCGCGTCGGCCATCTGCGCGAAGCTCTCGCCGAACTGCGCATCGCGCGTGCCGCTGGCCAGGCGGGCGTAAGCACGCGCGAGGGCTGCGAGCGGCATCGCGTAGTTCGGTGCGGAACAGCCGTCGATGCCCATCTTGAGCTGCGATTCATCGAGGCCTGAAGACTGTGCGACGTGCGAGCGCACCGACTGCTGCAAAGGACTCGCCGGATCGAGGTAGTCGTCCAGCGGCCAGCCATTGATCGTGCAGTGCGCGAGAAAGCCCGAGTGCTTTCCGCTGCAGTTGTGCATGCGCTCGTCGACGTGCTCGGGCACGGGACCGACGCCCTGCTCGACGTAATACGGCACATGGCAGCCGCACCGCAGCCGCTTGTAGGCGACGCCGGCCTTGTCCAGCATCGACTGCACCTGCTCGACATGCATGAGCTCGCCGCTGTGACTGGCGCACATGAGTGCGATATCGCGCGGCGTGAAACCGAGCCGGCGCACCCCGCCGGACTGCATGAACGACAGCGCCTGCAGCGGCTTCAGTGCGGAGCGGGTGAAAGTTGTCCAGTACGGGTCGCCCGCCGATGCGAGCACGCGACCTTGCGTGTCGCACACGGCGACGGCGCCGAAGTGGATGTTCTCCAATGCTTCGCCTCGGCAGGTTTCGATCAGGGGGACGAATGAGGGCATGGGGAATTATCGAATCGCAGACGAGGCCGGCGGCCTTGAAACGGCCCCAAAAGGCCTTATCATTAGCACTCACCAAACCTGAGTGCTAACAGCCGAGCACGGCTGTTGCCCCGGGGTTGGCCCAGTTAATCGGCGCTAACTTTCTTCGGACGTTAGCGCCTTTTGATGACAACCCAGTCTCATCTACCCAAGGAGATGCAATGGCAAAGCAGAAACTTCGTCCGCTCGGCGATCGCGTGATCGTCAAGCGACTCGAAAACGAAACCAAGACGGCCTCGGGCATCGTGATCCCGGAGAACGCCGCCGAAAAGCCCGACCAGGGTGAAGTGCTCGCCGTCGGCCCCGGCAAGAAGAATGAACAAGGCGCGCTGATCGCCATGAACGTGAGCGTCGGCGACCGCGTGCTGTTCGGCAAATACAGCGGCCAGACCGTCAAGATCGACGGCGACGAGCTGCTCGTCATGAAGGAAGACGACCTGTTCGCGGTCGTCGAGCGCTAATCATCACCGCTGAATCCAAGGAGTCATTCACATGGCAGCTAAAGACGTAATTTTCGGCGCGGATGCGCGTCATCGCATGGTCGAGGGTGTGAACATCCTCGCCAACGCAGTCAAGGTCACGCTCGGTCCCAAGGGCCGCAACGTGGTGCTCGAGCGCTCCTTCGGCGCCCCGACCGTCACCAAGGACGGCGTGTCGGTCGCCAAGGAAATCGAGCTGAAGGACAAGCTCCAGAACATGGGCGCTCAGATGGTCAAGGAAGTCGCTTCCAAGACCAGCGACAACGCCGGTGACGGCACCACCACCGCCACCGTGCTCGCGCAAGCCATCGTTCGCGAAGGCATGAAGTACGTGGCCGCGGGCATGAACCCGATGGACCTCAAGCGCGGCATCGACAAGGCCGTCACGGCGCTGGTCGAACAGCTCAAGAAGCAATCGAAGCCCACCACCACGTCCAAGGAAATCGCGCAAGTCGGCTCGATCTCCGCGAACAGCGACGAGTCGATCGGCCAGATCATCGCCAGCGCGATGGACAAGGTCGGCAAGGAAGGCGTGATCACCGTTGAAGACGGCAAGTCGCTCGACAACGAACTCGATGTCGTCGAAGGCATGCAGTTCGATCGCGGCTACCTGTCGCCCTACTTCATCAACAACCCCGAGAAGCAATCGGCGATCCTCGAGAACCCGTTCGTGCTGCTGTACGAC
>DATJJL010000139.1:0-6925 GCA_035492155.1 Ramlibacter sp.
CGATCGGCTTCATGGCTATCGGGCTCGTGGCGTGGTTTTTCGTCCAGCGCGTGTGGCCTCAAACCGGCCGCGCGATTTCGGCGCACGCTTGACGTCCGGGCGCGGCGCGCGCTCGCGCGGCTCGAGCCCCGGAATCACTTCGGCCTTGAACGGCTGCTTGGTGAAGCCTTCGATATCGAAGATGCGGCGGCGATCGCGGAATTCCGCGAAGGTCACTGCGATGCCGTCGCGACCCGCGCGGCCCGTGCGGCCGATGCGGTGCGTGTAGTCCTCAGCTTTCATCGGCAGGCCGAAGTTGAAGACGTGCGTGATCGTGGGAACGTCGATGCCGCGAGCGGCGACATCGGTGGCCACCAGAATCTGCACGCGGCCCTGGCGCAGCGCCATCAGGCGGCGATTGCGCAGGCCCTGGCTCAGGGCGCCGTGCAACGCGACGGCGTCGAAGCCTGTTTGCTGCAGGTCTTCCGCGAGCGCGTCGCATTCGATCTGTGTGGAAGCGAAGACGATCGCCTGGTCGATCGACTTGTCGCGCAGCCAGTGATCGAGCAGTTTGCGCTTGTGCTGCGAGCCGTCGGCCCAGAACAGCACCTGCTTGATGTTTGCGTGGCGCTCCTGCGGCGAATCGATCTGCACCCGCTTCGGCTCGCGCATCACGCGTGCGGCGAGCTGCTGGATGCGGGGCGCCAGGGTGGCGCTGAACATCATCGTCTGGTGACGCGCGATGGTGAGCTGGTTGACCTCGGCGAGGTCGTCCGCGAAACCGAGATCGAGCATGCGATCGGCCTCGTCCACCACGAGGAACTGCACCTCGTCGAGCCTGATCTGCGACGAGCGCTGCAGGTCCAGCAGGCGGCCCGGCGTGGCGACGACGAGATCCGCGTTCTGCAGGCGCTGGATCTGCAATTGGTAAGGCATGCCGCCGACGACGTGCGCGACGCGCAGGCCGCGCGTGTGCTTCACGAGATCGATCGCGTCATGCGCGACCTGCTGCGCGAGCTCGCGCGTCGGGCACAGCACGAGGGCGCGGGGCGCGGCGGCTGCGAACTTGCGCGTCTTCGCGCGGGCGGGATGAGGCTTGGACGTGGCCGGCGCATTCGCGATGAGCGTATGCAGCACGGGCAAAAGGAAAGCGGCCGTCTTGCCGCTACCGGTCTGGCTGGAGACCATCAGGTCGATGTGGCCGGTGCCGTCATCGCCCGTGGGCAAAGCCATGGGGATCGTGCGTTCCTGCACGGTGGTGGGCTGGGCGAAGCCCAGGTCTTCGACTGCGCGAAGCAGCTCGGGCGCAAGGCCCATCTTCGCGAAGCCGTTGGGGGCGAATGCTTCGGGCGAAGCGTCGGTCATTGCGGGAGCGAAATCGCCCCGCGGCTCGAAATTATCGGACATGAAATACTCACACGCGCACCGCGTGAAGCGGTGCCGTCGATGGTTGGGAGAACATCAACCATCAGACGATTCGGCCGGGGGCCGTGGCTCATCTTGAGCCGGTGTGTGAAGGGAGATGCGCGAAATCGGCCACCAGTTGGCAGCCGAGTCAGCTATTGTCGCAGATTTACGGATCCTGTGCCGGCGGGGTCTCCGGCACGAGCTTCAGGAAGCGTTCCCGATAGTGCAGCAGTTCGTCGATGGACTCGTTCACGTCCGCCAGCGCCGTATGAGCCTGCTGCTTCTTGAATGCATTGAAGACGTCGGGGCGCCAGCGCTTGGCGAGCTCTTTCAGCGTGCTCACGTCCAGGTTGCGGTAGTGAAACCACGCCTCGAGCCTGGGCATGTACTTCACGAGAAAGCGCCTGTCCTGCCCGATCGTGTTGCCGCACATCGGCGAAGTTGCCTTCGGCACGTACTGCGAGACGAAGGCGATCACTTCTTCCTCCGCCTGCGCCTCGGTGACGGTCGATGCCTTCACCTTGTCGATCAGGCCGCTCTTGCCGTGCGTGCCCTTGTTCCACGAATCCATCTTGTCCAGCTGCTCGTCGCTCTGGTGAATGACGATCACGGGGCCTTCGATGCGGGGCATGAGGTCGGGCCCCGTGACGATCACGGCGATTTCTATCAGGCGATCGATTTCGGGGTCCAGCCCCGTCATTTCGCAATCGATCCAGACGAGGTTCTGGTCGTTCTTCGGAAGTGTCATAGCCTTGGGATTGTCGCCGATGGCCTAAACTTCTTCGGATGAATCCTTCCGAACTGATGACCCTGGCTTTCGCCGTTTTCCTGTTGGCGAGCCTGGCCGTCAAGTTCTGGCTGGCTTCCCGCCAGGTTCGGCACGTTGCAGGCCATCGCGACGAAGTGCCTTCGGCCTTCCGCGAAAAAGTGACGCTCGCCGCCCATCGCAAAGCGGCCGAATACACGATTGCGAAGTCACGCTTCGGCATGCTCGAGATGGCGTTTGCCGCGGCTGTGCTGCTCGGCTGGACGCTGCTGGGCGGGCTGGACTCGATCAATCGAGTCCTGCTCGGCTGGATGGGGACCGGCATGGCTCAGCAGCTGGCACTCGTTGCGGCTTTCGCCGTGATCAGCGGCGCTCTGGACCTGCCCTTTACCCTCTACGAAACCTTCGTCATCGAAGAGCGCTTCGGCTTCAACAAGATGACGTTGGGGCTGTGGCTCATCGATCTGGTCAAGGGCATCGCGCTGGGCGCGGCACTTGGCGTGCCGCTTCTGTGGGTCGTGCTGTGGCTCATGCACGCGGGCGGATCGCTCTGGTGGCTGTGGGCTTGGGCCATCGTCGCAGGCTGGCAGCTGCTCGTGATGTGGATCGCGCCGCGATTCATCCTGCCCTTGTTCAACAAGTTCACGCCCTTGCAGGACGAAGAACTCAAGACGCGCGTGACTCGCCTGATGGAACGCTGCGGCTTCGCGGCGAAGGGCTTGTTCGTCATGGACGGCAGCAAGCGCAGCGCGCATGCCAATGCCTTTTTCACGGGCTTCGGCTCGAACAAGCGCGTGGTGTTCTTCGATACCTTGCTTGCGCAGTTGTCGCACGGCGAGATGGAAGCCGTGTTGGCGCACGAGCTCGGGCACTTCAAGCGGCGGCACATCGTCAAGCGCATGGCTTCGGGCTTCGCGCTGTCGCTGGCGGGCTTCGCATTGCTTGGCTGGCTGTCGCAGCAGGTGTGGTTCTACGCGGGGCTGGGTGTGCGGCCGAATGCCGCGGGCTCCAACGATGCGCTCGCGATCCTGCTGTTCATGCTGGCGGTCCCGGTGTTCAGCTTCTTCGTCTCGCCGGTGTTCGCGCTGTTTTCACGCAAGCACGAGTTCGAAGCCGACGCCTTCGCCGTCGAACACGCGAGCGGGCACGACCTTGCCGCAGCGCTGCTGAAACTCTACGAAGACAACGCTTCGACGCTCACGCCCGACCCGGTGTTCGTGAAGTTCTACTACTCGCATCCGCCTGCATCGGAGCGGCTTGCGCGCATGGGAGCCTGACGTGGCATCTTCGATGCTGCCGCGCCGCGCGCTGACGCCGACCGAAGTCGTCTCGCGCCTGGGCACTGCGCCCGGATGGCAACTCACCGGCAGCGGCCCGGACGTCGCCATCGAAAAGACGTTCACGTTCGCGAACTACCACGAGACAATCGCCTTCGTGAACGCCGTCGCCTTCATCGCACATACGCAGGACCATCATCCCGATCTGTCGGTGCACTACAGCCGATGCGTCGTGCGCTTTTCCACGCACGACGTGCAGGGATTGACCGACACCGATTTCGAATGCGCGTCGGCCGTCGACGCGCTGCTCGCGTGAGCGGCTCGTCGAGGGGACGAGTGGTCGCGAGCCACGGCAGGCATTTCCTCGTCGAGAAAGAAGACGGCACACGCCTCATCTGCCATCCGCGCGGCAAGAAAAGCGAAGCCGTCGTTGGCGATGTCGTGCTGTGGAGCGAGTCGCACGACGAAGGCGTCATCGACAAGATCGAGGAGCGCCGCAATCTTTTCTACCGGCAGGACGAGATCCGCACGAAATCGTTTGCGGCGAACCTGGATCAAGTGCTCGTGCTCGTCGCCGCGGAGCCCGAGTTTTCGGAACACCAGTTGACGCGAGCCCTGATCGCTGCAGAGGCCGGGCACATCGCCCCATTGATCGCCTTGAACAAGAGCGACCTGGTCGAACCGTTCGAGCGCGCGTGGGCGCGCCTTCTGCCCTACCAGCGCATGCATTACGGCGTGCTGCCGTTGTCGTTGCGCGTGTCGAAGGACGTGGACCGCGCGAAGCTGCTCAATCACCTGCGAGGCAAGACGACTCTGGTGCTCGGGCCATCCGGCGCGGGCAAGAGCACGCTGATCAACACGCTGGTCTCGACGGCCTCGGCGCAGACCGGCGAGATTTCGCGCGCGCTGAACGCAGGCAAGCACACGACGACTGCGACGACGCTCTATTGGGTGGATGCCGACAGGACCACGGCCCTCATCGACTCACCCGGCTTCCAGGAATTCGGGCTGCATCACATCGAGCCCCAGCGCCTGCCCGAGCTGATGCCGGATTTGCGCGCGCACCTCGGCCAATGCCGCTTCTACAACTGCACGCACTTGCACGAGCCGGGGTGTGCGGTGATCGAAGCCGTAAGCGAATCGCCGGCAGGCATATCGCCTTCGCGGTATCGCATCTACAAGGATTTGTTCGAAGAGCTGTCTCGGCCCAGGTACTGAAGGCTCAGCCGAGCAGGCGAGCGAGCGTGAGCAACGCCAGCAGCACCATCCACAGCACGACAGAGCGCCACACGAGGCCGACGATGCTGCGCAGGTGGCCGACTTCGGCTTCGCGTCCCGGCGTGCTTTCGGTGCCGTCCACCTCTCGCGTGCCGCTCGCGGTAAAGCCCTGCGACGTGTTCGGCGAAAAGGTGGAGCGAAGTGCTTCGCCGCCGAGCCGCACGCCCACAGCGCCGGATGTGGCTGCGAGGATGACGCCGTCGTTGTCATTCGGAAAGCGTTGCGCGTAATTGCGCCAGCAGTCCACAGCGTCTTCGAAGCTGCCGACCACCGCAAACGCAAGCGCCGTTGCGCGCGCGGGCAGCCAGTCGATCGCTTTCCATGCGGTGGCTGCGGCGTCCTGCAACGCAGAGCTTGACGGCTGCGCCTGCGTGCTGGCGCGATGCTTCCAGTAGCGCGCGACGAACTCGCTCATGCGATAGAACACCGCGCCGCCCGGACCGAGCCCGAAAGCGGCCGGCACCGAGAACCATGCAAGCACCCCGAACACATGGCGATGCGCCGCAAGCACTGAATATTCGATCACGTGCCGCACGATCTCGCTGCGGGGCAATTCGCTCGCGTCGACCTGTTGCCACTCGGCCAGCAGCTCGCGCGCACGCGGCTCGTCACCCGCATCGAGCGCATCGCGGATGTCGGTGAAGTGATAGCTGAATTGCCGGAAGCCGAGCGTGATGTAGAGGACGGCGACGGTCCACACGAAGGCAAACGGCCAACCGAGCCAGTACACCAAGCCCCAATAGATCGCACTCGTGGCGACCGAAGGCATGCCCACCGCCAACCCCCATGTCACCCAGCCGTGCTCGGGCTTGCCCGCGTCGAAATTCATGCTGGTCCAACGCGCCCAGGCCCGCAGCATCGCGTGGATGGGGTTGTGGCGCGCCAGCGGCCGAACCTGTTCGATCAGAAATGCGAACAGGATGGAGAAAAAGGACATACGGGAATGATAAAGCCCGTAACAGCGGCGCCCTATGCCACGAGGAACCGGTAGAGATTGCGCAGCATGCCCGCTGTTGCGCCCCAGACGAATCTTTCGGTCGCTCCGTCCATGTAAGGCATCGAGAACCAGTCCCGCCGGACGCCCTCCACCATCACGTGGTGTCGACGATGGTGTGCCGGGTTCATCAGGAAGACGAGCGGCACCTCGAAGGCGTCGGCCACCTCGTGCGGATTCGCCTTCAATTCGTGTGTCGGATGCACCAGGGCGACGACCGGCGTGACGATGAAGCTCGTGCCGGTCGTGTACGTCGGCATGCTGCCGAGGACCTCGACGTAGGCGGGATCGAGATCGACTTCCTCCTGCGCCTCTCGCAGCGCCGTGTGCGCGGCGTCGCGGTCTGTGTCGTCGCGCTTCCCGCCAGGGAAAGCGACCTGGCCCGAGTGCGTCGACAAGTGAGTGGTGCGCTCGGTGAGGATCACCGTCGGCTCGCCCCGCATGACGATGCCCACCAGCACCGATGCATGCACCGGCTTGCGCTCGACGAACTTGCGCTCGGCATAGAGCTCGGGCGACCACTTGGGCGGCCTTGCGAATCGTTCTCGCAGTGCCGCCGGCGTGAGCGATGACGCCGCGACTGCCGGCAGGTGCGAATCGACCCCGTCCACTGCCACCTCGCGCGGATCGAAGTGCGGCAGCTTCGAGAGCGGGATGGCGTTTTCGGGGAGCGGTTCGGGGCGGTGGGTCATGGGCCTTCAGAAAGCAAAAACCGCCGCAGCGGGGCGCTGGCGGCGGCTTTCCGGCAGGACGCGAGGATTACTCGGCGGCGGCCTTGTTGCGGTGCGCCAGCTTTTCCTTGATGCGCGCAGACTTGCCGCTGCGGTCACGCAGGTAGTACAGCTTGGCACGGCGAACGTCGCCGCGGCGCTTCACTTCGATGCCGGCGATCAGCGGGCTGTAGGTCTGGAACGTGCGCTCCACGCCTTCGCCGCTGGAGATCTTGCGCACCGTGAAGCCGCTGTTCAGGCCCCGGTTGCGCTTGGCGATCACCACGCCTTCGTAGGCCTGCACGCGCTTGCGGGTGCCTTCGACGACACTCACGCTGACGATCACCGTGTCGCCGGGGGCGAAATCGGGAATCTTCTTGCCCAGCCGGGCGATTTCCTCTTGCTCGAGGGTCTCGATCAGGTTCATCACTTGCCTTCAAACGATCGTGTCCGCGCTGCGCTAAAGGCGGTTGCTCATGCGGCATCCGCGGCCAGACAGAGGATCGGGGAACCG
>DATJJL010000140.1:0-7227 GCA_035492155.1 Ramlibacter sp.
TTCTCGTAATGGTCGACAACTTTTTCGGAATAAGCCATGGTGTTCTCCGGTTCTCAATGCGCCGTCCACTGGATCGACGAGATGTCGACGCCGTCCTGGTACATCTCCCACAACGGGGAGAGTTCGCGCAGGCGGGCGACATTCCGGCGGATCGTGTCGACGGCATAGTCGATTTCTTCCTCGGTCGTGAAGCGGCCGATGGTCATGCGAAGGCTGCTGTGCGCCAGCTCGTCGCTGCGGCCAAGCGCGCGCAGCACGTAGCTGGGTTCGAGCGAGGCCGAAGTACAGGCGGAGCCCGACGAAACCGCCAGCCCCTTGATGCCCATGATCAGCGACTCGCCTTCGACGAAGTTGAAGCTGATGTTCAGGTTCTGTGCAACGCGCTTGCCCGGCTCCATGGAGCCGTTGATGAACACCTGTTCGACATCCTTCAGGCCGTCCAGCAGGCGCTGCTGCAGCGCGCGGGCCTTTTCGCTGTCCTTTGCCATCTCCAGCTTCGCAAGTCGGAACGCTTCGCCCATGCCGACGATCTGGTGCGTGGGCAGCGTGCCCGAACGCATGCCACGCTCGTGGCCACCGCCATGCATCTGCGGCTCGATGCGCACCCGCGGCTTGCGGCACACATAGAGCGCGCCGATACCCTTCGGGCCGTACGTCTTGTGCGACGCGAGCGACATCAAATCGATCGGCGTCTTCTTCACGTCGATCACGATCTTGCCCGTGGCCTGCGCTGCGTCCACGTGGAAGATGATTCCCTTCTCGCGGCACAGCGCACCGATGGCTGGAATGTCCTGGATCACGCCGATCTCGTTGTTCACGTACATCACGGAAATCAGGATGGTGTCCGGACGAATGGCAGCTTTGAGCTGGTCAAAATCGAGCAGGCCGTCTTCTTTCACGTCGAGGTAGGTCACCTCGAAGCCCTGGCGCTCCATCTCGCGCATCGTGTCGAGCACGGCCTTGTGCTCGGTCTTCACGGTGATGAGGTGCTTGCCGCGCGTCTTGTAGAAATTCGCCGCACCCTTGATCGCAAGGTTGTCCGACTCGGTCGCACCGGAGGTCCACACGATCTCGCGCGGATCGGCGTTGATCAGGTCGGCCACTTGCTGGCGCGCCTTCTCGACAGCTTCTTCGGCTTCCCAGCCCCATGCGTGGCTGCGCGATGCCGGGTTGCCGAAGTGTTCGCGCAACCACGGGATCATCGCGTCGACAACGCGCGGGTCCACCGGCGTCGTCGCGCCGTAGTCCATGTAGATCGGAAAATGCGGGGTCATGTCGCTCATTTGTACTTGGCTTTATCTTCAGCTCTTGGCGAACGAGTTGCCAAGGGCGAACACCGAATTCGGCGCGTTCACGCGGATCGGCTTCACTACCGGCTGCGGGGAGATGGCCCGCTTCACCGCCGGCTTGTCCTCGATCTGGATGCCCTTCGCGAGCTGGTCATCCACAAGCTTTTGCAGCGTCACCGAATCGAGGAACTCGACCATGCGCTGGTTCAGCTGCGCCCACAGCTCGTGCGTCATGCAGCGGCCGCCGTCGGTTCCGCAGTTTTCCTTGCCGCCGCAGCTCGTCGCATCAATGGGCTCGTCGACGGACACGATGATGTCCGCAACGGTGATCTCGGAGGCCTTGCGGCCGAGCGTGTACCCGCCGCCGGGGCCACGCGTGGATTCGACGAGCTCATGACGGCGAAGTTTGCCGAAGAGCTGCTCGAGGTAGGAAAGGGAAATCTGCTGGCGTTGGCTGATGGCTGCCAGCGTGACGGGGCCGTTGTTCTGGCGCAAGGCCAGATCGATCATCGCGGTGACGGCAAAGCGGCCTTTGGTGGTGAGTCTCATGCAAGCTCCATCCGGGTTACCCCGGCCTTTTCTGGCTGTTCCTGACTGATTTCGTCAAGTTTACCAGAAGACCCGCCGGCGCGCCCGGGAAAGCCCGGCGGCCGCGACTCAGCGAGCGGCGGCGAGCCGGTTGCGCACGAAGATGAGGAGCCCGCGGCAGGCCTGTTCGACATGGTCGAGCACGCGCTCGAACATCAGCGGCCCGCCCGTGTACGGGTCCGGCACGACGTCATTGACGCCAGGAGGCGCGAACTCCATCAGGCGCATGAGCTTGTGCTTGTGCTTCGGCGGGCACATGTCCTGAAGTTCGCCGAAGTTCTGCCAGTCCATGGCAAGGATCAGGTCGAACTTGGCGAAATCCTCCGGCCGGACCTGGCGCGCACGCAGCCTCGACAAGTCGTAGCCCCTGCGCTTCGCGTGTTGCTGGCTGCGAGCGTCGGGTGGCTGGCCCACGTGGTAATCGAGAGTGCCTGCGGAATCGATATGCACCGCGTCGGCCAGCTCTGCGTCTTGCAGCATGTGCCGCAGCACGGCCTCGGCCGTCGGGCTTCGGCAGATGTTGCCCATGCAAACCATGAGGATCGAAAACTTGCGTTTCGGCGTCGCCACTCTGCTATTTCTTGCCTGCCTGGATCGGAACGACATTGTCGTGCACCGCCGCGCCGAACGCCTGCTCCTTCAGGATGGTGAGTTGATCGCGAACGCGCGCGGCCTTCTCGAATTCGAGGTTGCGCGCGTGCTCGAGCATCTGGCGCTCCAGCCGCTTGATCTCCCTGGCGATGTCCTTCTCGGACATGTCCTCGACCATCGCGCGCTGCAGCTCCTGCTTTTCCATTTCCTTCGACGCAGCTGCGCTGTAAACGCCGTCGATGAGGTCCTTGATCTGCTTGACGATGCCCCGCGGTGTGATGCCGTGCTCCGCGTTGTAGGCCACCTGCTTGGCGCGGCGCCGCTCGGTTTCGCCGATCGCTTTTTTCATCGACTCGGTGACCGTGTCGCCATACATGATCGCCTTGCCGCTCACGTGCCGGGCCGCGCGGCCGATGGTCTGGATCAGCGATCGCTCGGCGCGCAGGAAGCCTTCCTTGTCGGCATCGAGGATCGCCACCAGCGACACCTCGGGAATATCGAGGCCTTCGCGCAGAAGGTTGATGCCCACCAGCACATCGAACTGGCCCAGGCGCAAATCGCGCAGGATCTCCACCCGCTCCACCGTGTCGATGTCGCTGTGCAGGTAGCGCACTTTCACGCCGTTGTCGGCGAGGTAGTCGGTGAGCTGCTCGGCCATCCGCTTCGTGAGTGTGGTGATCAGCACGCGCTCGTTCTTTTCGACGCGGATGCGGATTTCCTGGAGCACGTCGTCGACCTGGTGCGTGGCCGGACGCACTTCAACTTCCGGATCGATCAGGCCCGTCGGGCGAACCACCTGCTCGACCACCTGCCCGGCGTGCGTGCGCTCGTATTCCGCGGGCGTGGCGGACACGAAGACCACCTGGTGCATGCGCTTTTCGAATTCCTCGAACTTGAGAGGCCGGTTGTCCAGCGCCGACGGCAGGCGAAAGCCATATTCCACGAGCGTGAGCTTGCGCGCGCGGTCTCCGTTGTACATCGCCGCGAGCTGGCCCATCATCTGGTGGCTCTCGTCGAGGAACATCAGCGAGTCCTTCGGCATGTAGTCCGTCAATGTCGACGGCGGCGATCCGGGCGGCGCCCCCGACAGGTGACGCGTGTAGTTCTCGATGCCCTTGCAGTGCCCGACTTCGGCGAGCATCTCGAGGTCGAAGCGCGTGCGCTGCTCGAGCCGCTGCGCCTCCACCAGCTTGCCCATCGAGACGAGCTCCTTCAGGCGCTGGTCGAGTTCGACCTTGATCGTCTCCACGGCGCGCACGGTCTTTTCGCGCGGCGTGACGTAGTGGCTTGACGGATAGATCGTGAAGCGAGGCACCTTCTGCCGGATGCGGCCCGTGAGCGGATCGAACAGCTGCAGCGATTCGATCTCGTCGTCGAAAAGCTCCAGCCGCACAGCAAGCTCGCTGTGTTCGGCCGGAAACACATCGATCGTGTCGCCGCGCACGCGAAACGTGCCGCGCGAAAAATCCTGCTCGTTGCGGTTGTACTGCATGCGAATGAGCTGGCCGATCACGTCGCGCTGGCCGATCTTGTCGCCCACGCGCAGGATGAACCGCATCTGCGAATAATCCTCGGGCGCGCCGATGCCGTAGATGGCCGACACCGTTGCAACGACCACCGTGTCCCTGCGCTCCAGCACGCTCTTGGTGGCCGACAGGCGCATCTGCTCGATGTGCTCGTTGATGGAGCTGTCCTTCTCGATGAAAAGGTCCCGCTGCGGCACATACGCTTCGGGTTGGTAGTAGTCGTAGTAGCTCACGAAGTATTCGATCGCGTTGCGCGGGAAGAACTCGCGGAACTCCGAATAGAGCTGCGCTGCAAGCGTCTTGTTCGGCGCGAACACGATTGCCGGCCGGCCCATTCGCGCGATCACGTTGGCCATCGTGAAGGTCTTGCCCGAACCGGTGACACCGAGCAGCGTCTGGAACACCTCGCCGTCGTTCACGCCTTCCACGAGTTTTTCGATGGCGGCGGGCTGGTCACCGGCGGGCGGGTACGGCAGGAAAAGTTCGAAAGGCGAGCCCGCAAACGTGACGAACTCGCCCTTCTTCGTTGGCTCTGTGGTGACTTCGGAAAGCTCAGGCATGTAGATACGGGGTTACCTTAAAATCGGAGGCAGCCGGACAGCGTACCGCAACGCCGCCCTTTCGTGCACGCATCTACTGACATCTCAAGGAAGCCAATGTCTCTCTTCAACGCCGTCGAAATGGCCCCGCGCGATCCGATCCTGGGTCTCAACGAGCAATTCAATGCGGATCCGAATCCGACCAAGGTCAACCTCGGCGTGGGCGTGTATTACGACGAAGACGGGAAACTTCCGCTGCTCAAATGCGTGCTCGCCGCCGAAAAGAAAATGATGGAAGCGCCGAAGGCGCGCGGCTATCTGCCGATCGACGGCATCGCTGCGTACGACGCCGCAGTGCAAGGCCTCGTATTTGGGGCCGATAGCGAGCCGGTCAAGAGCAAGCGTGTCGCCACCGTGCAGGCGCTCGGCGGCACAGGCGGCCTGAAGGTGGGCGCCGATTTCCTGAAGAAGGTGAACCCGAAAGCAAAGGTGCTGATCAGCGACCCGAGCTGGGAAAACCATCGCGCGCTCTTCACGCAGGCCGGCTTCGAAGTCGAGGCTTATCCCTACTACAACGTGGCAAAGCGCGGCGTCGACTTCGACGGCATGCTGACGGCCCTGGACGTCGCGCCCGAAGGCACTGTCGTCGTGCTGCACGCCTGCTGCCACAACCCCACGGGATACGACCTCAAGCCCGCGCAGTGGGACCAGGTGATCGCCAAGGTCAAGGAACGCAAGCTTGTTCCCTTCCTCGACATGGCATACCAAGGCTTCGGCTCGGGCATCGCGGAAGACGGCGCCGTCATCCAGAAGTTCGTCGCTGCCGGTCTCGATTTCTTCGTTTCGACATCGTTCTCGAAGAGCTTCAGCCTCTACGGCGAGCGCGTCGGTGGTCTTTCCGTGCTCTGCTCCAGCCCCGAGGAAGCCACGCGCGTGCTGTCGCAGCTGAAGATCATGATCCGCACGAACTACAGCAATCCGCCGACGCATGGCGCGCAAGTCGTGGCAACGGTGCTCGGCACGCCTGAGCTTTGCGCGCAGTGGGAGCAGGAGCTCGCCGGGATGCGCACGCGGATCAAGCAGATGCGTCACGCGCTCGTCGACAAGCTGAAGGCTGCGGGCGCCAAGGGCGACTTCGGCTTCATCGTCGACCAGGTCGGCATGTTCAGCTATTCGGGCCTGAGCAAGTTGCAGATGGAACGCCTGCGCAATGACTTCGGTGTCTACGGCGTGGACAGCGGCCGCATCTGCGTGGCCGCGCTGAACGCCAAGAACATCGACCACGTCGCGAAGGCGATCGCAGCTGTTCTTTGATGCGAGTGCTATATTGCACTGCACAAGGACGGGGCTAGAACAATGCTTTACCAGATCTACGAAGCCAACCGCAGCCTGATGGAGCCGTTCGCGGACTTCGCCCAGGCCGCGTCGAAGCTCTATAGCAACCCGCTCACACCGGTGGGTCATACCCCGTTCGCACAGCGCCTTTCGGCCAGCTACGACCTGATCTACCGGCTCTGGAAAGACTACGCCAAGCCCGAATTCGGAATCACGACGGTGGATGTGGATGGTGTCGATGTTGCCATTCACGAGCGAGTGGAAATCGACAAGCCATTTTGCGAACTCCGCCGCTTCAAGCGCTTCTGCGATGACTCGGCCACGCTGGACAAGCTCAAGACCCAGCCCGCAGTGCTGATCGTCGCGCCGCTTTCGGGCCACTACGCCACGCTGCTGCGCGACACCGTCAAGACGATGCTCAAGGACCACAAGGTCTACATCACCGACTGGAAGAACGCGCGCAACGTGCCCATGGAACAGGGCGAATTCCACCTCGATGACTACGTGCACTACGTCGAAGAGTTCATCCGGCACCTGCAGAAGACGTATGGCAACTGCCACGTGATGAGCGTTTGCCAGCCCACCGTGCCGGTGCTGGCGGCCGTGTCGCTGATGGCGTCTCGCGGCGAGGTGACGCCGCTCACGATGACGATGATGGGCGGCCCCATCGACGCGCGCAAGTCGCCCACTGCGGTGAACAACCTTGCGATGAACAAGAGCTACGAGTGGTTCGAGAACAACGTGATCTACCGCGTTCCGCCGAACTTCCCGGGTGTCGGCCGCCCTGTGTATCCGGGCTTCCTGCAGTACACCGGCTTCGTCGCGATGAACCCGGACCGCCACCTCTCGTCGCATTACGACTATTTCCGCAACCTCATTCGCGGCGACGATGCCAGCGCCGAAGCACACCGGCATTTCTACGACGAGTACAACGCCGTGCTCGACATGGATGCCCACTATTACCTTGAGACGATCCGCGTCGTCTTCCAGGATTTCGACCTGGTGAACGGCACGTGGGACGTGATCAGCGAAGAAGGCGAGCTCGAGCGCGTCCGCCCGCAGGACATCAAAACAACTGCCCACCTCACGATCGAGGGCGAGCTGGACGACATCTCCGGCGCCGGTCAGACGGAAGCCGCGCACGAGCTTTGCACCAGCGTGCCGAAGTCGCGCCAAAAGCACATCGAGGTGAAGGGCGCGGGCCACTACGGCATCTTCGCCGGCCGGCGCTGGCGCGACATCGTCTATCCGCAGGTGCGCGACTTCATCAAGCAGCATCACGAAGGACCGCGAGTGGGCGGCGAGAAGAAGCCGGCCGCGCGGAAGAAGTGACACCGCAAGCGGCGTTGCTTCACGCCG
>DATJJL010000141.1:0-2797 GCA_035492155.1 Ramlibacter sp.
GTGGACGTGCTTGTGCTCGATTTCTTCGGCGGTCGCTTGTCGCACGCCGGTGACCTTCAGGTTGAAGCGCAGCTCCTTGCCTGCGAGCGGATGGTTGCCGTCGAGCAGCACCTGGTCGCCCTTGATCTTCATGACGTGAAAGACGTGCGGCGTGCCGGCGTCGGTGACGCCTTCGAGCTGGCCGCCGACCTTCACGCCGGGCGGGAAGTCCTTCTTGTGGATCGTGCGCGCGAGCGATTCGTCGCGCACGCCGAACGCATCCTCGGGCTTGAGTTGCAGCGTGACTTCCGCGCCGGGCTCCTTGCCGTCGAGCGCCTGCTCGATCTTCGGCAGCGTGTTGTCGTAGCCGCCGTGCAGGTAGACCATGGGCTCGCGGCTTTCCTCGATGAGCTTGCCGTTTGCCTCGGCGACCTTGTAGCGCACCGAGACGACAGTGTCCTTTTCGATTTTCATCCGGCGATTCTCGTACAGTTCGTTCCGTGACCCAGGAACCCAAAAAGAAACTCATCGTCGACGTGCACCCGGTGCTGGACCGGCTCGCGCAATTCCATCCGCAACTTTTCGGCGCGCGCTTTTTGCCGCTCAAGCTCGGCATCTTCCAGGACCTGATGGCGGCGCATCCCGAAGCCTTCACCAAGGAAGAACTGAAAGCCGCGCTCGGCCTGCATGCGCGCTCCACGCGCTATCTCGAAGCCGTGGCTTCGGGCACCCAGCGGCACGATCTCGACGGCACGCCTGTCGAGGACATCGCGCCGGAGCATGTGCACCACGCGATCATGGAAGTTTTCCGCCGGCGGAGGCAGCGCGCGAAAGGCGACTTGCGCCCGTGGGTGCTCGAGCGGCTGGTGCGTGCGATCGACACGTCGAAGCTGGCGCGCGAGGACTATGTCCTGCGCGTCGCCGCGAAGGACGACGAGACGCTCGCGCTGCTGGACGAAGCATTCGCCGAGATCGCCGCGCGCAACGCGAAGCGCGAAGCCGTGCGCCGCGCCTACGATGCCAGCGGCAAGAGCGTCGAAGAGTTCGCCGAGATGTACGGCATGAAGCCGAGCGAAGTGCGCGAGGCCACGGGCCAGGCCTGAATCAGCCCTGGCCCATGTGCGTGGCAACCATGAGCGGAATGGCCGCGAGCGCTGCAATCGAGATCAGCACCAGGTAGACCCAGCCCAGCACGCGGACGACGGGTGAGTTCACGTGCTCGCCCATCACGCCGCGATCGTCCGCCAGGCGCAGCACGGCGTAATAGCTGAAGGGCAGCACGACCACGGCGAACAGCACCGAGTATTCGACGATGTCGACGGGGTTCATGCCCGACAGCGAGATCAGCAAACCGATGATCACGGCGATCACCCAGCACGCTGTGAAGAGCGGAACTTCGGTGGGCTTCATCCGCTTGCCCCATTTGAAATCGAAGAACTGCGCCATGTTGTAGCCCGCCGAAAGCGCCGTCTCCACGGCCGCACCGCCAACAGCGAAAAAGATTCCGCCGAGCGCGAACCGGAACCCCCATGTGCCCAGCGGAATCGACGCGCCCAGCACTGTCGAACTCAGCCGCTCGGGCACGATGTGGTTCGGCATGTAGAGCATTGCACCCACGCCGATGAGCGCACACGTGAGCATGCCGCCCAGTGTGAAGCCGACGCCCGACGTCACCTTGTTGATCGTCAGGTCCTTGGGCGTCCAGCCGTCCTCGATACCGCCCGACGAATAGAAATAGATCTCGTACGGCATGAGGATCGAGCTGAAGAGGCCGACCGTGTAGTAGCCGTACATCTTCCAGCCGGGCATGCCTTCCTCGGGCGCATGCGGCAGCAATCCGTGCGCGACGGCAGACCAATCGGGCTGCAGCTTCCATGCGGCGACGGCGTACACGAGCAACATCAAACCGAGCAGGCCGTACACGCGTTCGATCCATTTGAATTTGAGAAGCCAGGTCGACACCAGCAGCAAAGCCGCGGCGACGAGCAGCGCAATGCGCACGTTGGCCGGAAAGAGGATCTGCAGAATGACCGCGAGCCCGCCGATCTCCGCTGCGCAGGTGAGCACGTTCACGAAGTTCGACGCGACGAGCAGCACCAGCCCGCGCACGAATCCGTAGCGATCCCGCACGATGGTGAACGTCGGCTTCTTGATGACGGCTGCCATGCGCCCCGACATCTCACCGAACAGGATGATGCCCGCGGTGCCGAGCACCACCACCCACAACATCAGGTAGCCGAAGTGCGCACCGGCGCCCACGGCGAACACGAGCTCACCGATGTCGACGAAACCTCCCAGCGACGTCATCACGCCGAGGAAAAGCTCGAGCAGCTGGCTCACGATTCCTGTCCCAGTGTCCGCGCCTCGGCGGCGATCGCATGAAATTCGCGCTGCAATGCATCGAGATCAGCGGGCTTGCCGTCGGCGGCTGCAACGCGCGTGATGTTCGCCTGGACGCGCTCATCGAGTTGCAGCAGCTTGTCGTGCGTCGCGCGCAATGCATCGGGCGCGGACTTGGTCGCGAGCTCGCGCGAAACTTTCGCTGCGTCCTCGCCGAGCGCGCGCTCGTGCACCCAAGCCATGTTCGGGGTGATGCTGCGTTCGCGTAACTGCTGCGCGAGCCATTCGCCCTCGCCCGCGTAGCTCACGACCTGCTGCGCTGCGACTTGCAGCTCGTGTGCGTCGAACGGCTTCCTGGGCGAATCGCAGCCGGCAAGCGCAAGCGCTATCGCGAAGAAGAAAGGCGGCGACCTCATACCGGACCGTTGTAGAACGGTCGATCACCAGCCAATGTAGGTCGCGATCGATTTCAAGGGCC
>DATJJL010000142.1:0-8075 GCA_035492155.1 Ramlibacter sp.
AGAACCAGTGGGCCAGGCGATGCATCATCAGCGCGTGCAGCCCCGGATAACACGTGAGCACCTCCCACGTACTGCGCGCGGCAGGATCGCGGTCGAGGATGCACTGGATATCGGAGCGGAAGTGGTCGAACATGGTTCGGCTATTTGCTTATGCGAGCCAGTCTAACGCTTTGGTTTGGCGGCCGCTTGCGACATGGCCTTGGCGACACCACGAAGGATGTGGATTTCCTCGGGGGTCGGTTGCGCGCGATTGAACAGCTGGTTCAGTCGCGGCATCAGCTTCTTGGGCGCGGCCGGGTCGAGAAAGCCGACATCGACGAGAGCTTGCTCCCAGTGATCGAGCATGCCCTGAACGCTCTTCGCATCTGCCGCTTGCGACGGCGCGGCGCTCTCCACGCCGAAGCCGCCGAGCGCGAGCCGCCATTCGTACGCGATCACCTGCATCGCCGACGAAAGATTCAGGGACCCGTAATCGGGATTCGCCGGAATCGACAAGGCCACGTGGCAGCGATAGACATCCTCGTTCGACATGCCGTATCGCTCGGAGCCGAAGATGAAGGCGACTCGATGATCGCTCTTTGCAAGTGGCGGGAGATGCTCGCGAGGCGTCGATGTAGTCGGCCCGAAATCGCGCGGCGTCATCGCGGTGGCGCAAAGATAGGTGACGCCATCGATTGCTTCATCGAACGTTGCGACGATGCGCGCTTTCTGCAGCACGTCGGTCGCGCCGCTGGCGCGCTCGATCGCTTCGGGCCTGTGCAGCACGTCGGGCCAGCGCGGTGCCACCAGCACGAGATCGTCGAAACCCATCACCTTCATCGCGCGCGCTGCCGCGCCAACATTGCCTGCGTGGCTGGTGTTGACGAGGATGAAGCGCGTGCGCATGAATCGATTGTCCCGCATGGCAGCGAACCCTGCCGATCACCCCCGCCCGTTCCACGCTAGCGGCGATTGGTAAAATCGCGTCATCGCCGCAGCACGCATCGCCGCGCTGCCTCGTCTGCCAAGACGCCAGCTCTTCCAACAACCCATGTCGTCCCCCAATCTGCATCCCATGCTCAACGTGGCCGTGAAGGCCGCACGCGCCGCCGGCGCCATCATCAATCGCGCCGCGCTCGACGTCGAAGCCGTGCGCATCTCGCAAAAACAGGTCAACGATTTCGTCACCGAAATCGACCATGCCAGCGAAAACGCGATCATCGAAACGCTGCTGACGGCTTATCCGCAGCACGCCATCTGGGCAGAGGAATCGGGCAAGACGCATGGCAAGCAAGGCTCCGATCACGTGTGGGTGATCGACCCGCTGGACGGCACCACCAACTTCATCCATGGCTTTCCGGTCTATTGCGTCAGCATCGCGCTGATGGTCAAGGGCCGGGTCGAACAAGCCGTCATCTACGACCCGACGCGCAACGACCTGTTCACCGCCACGCGCGGACGCGGCGCGTACATGAACGAGAGGCGCATCCGCGTGTCCAAACGCACCGACCTCAGGCAGGGCCTCATCTCCACCGGCTTTCCCTTCCGCCCGGGCGACAACTTCAACAACTACCTGCGCATGATGGCCGAGGTGATGACGCGAACGGCCGGCATGCGCAGGCCCGGCGCAGCGGCGCTCGATCTTGCGTATGTCGCTGCGGGTTTCAGCGATGGCTTCTTCGAGACGGGCCTGTCGCCGTGGGACGTGGCTGCTGGGTCGCTGCTCGTTACGGAAGCCGGTGGCCTGATCGGCAATTTCACGGGGGAATCGGACTTCATCGAGCAGAAGGAATGCGTCGCGGGCAACGCCAAGATCTACGGGCAGCTCGTGGCGATCCTGGGCAAGTACAGCAAGTTCGCGAGCGCCGGCGAGAAGGCCGCACTCAGAAGCATGCCGAGTCTCGTCGAACCGAAGACCGCCCCGAGCGCGCAGGTCGAAGGCCCGGAAGCCAACGGGGACGAATAAAGGGACCAGCAAGCCGTGCCGCTCATCGATCGCTTTCTGGCGCAGGACCCTTGGACCATCGCCGCGGTCGTCGCGGTGGCGGCGGTTATCGGCGGCCTGATCGTCCATCGCATCGGCGGCGCGATCCTGCGCCGCGCGACGCGAAAGGCGCCGCTCCTGCACGCGATCGTCGAAGCCATCGACCCGCCGGCCAGTGCCGCCATCGCACTCTTCGCGCTGCAAGCGGTCTGGCAAGGAGCGCCGGACGACATGCCGCATATCGCGACGGTTCGCCATGTGAACGGCGTGCTGCTGATCCTGGCGACGACATGGCTTGCGATGTGTGCAGTCTCGGGTCTCGCGCGAGGCGTGATCGCGCGCCACCCGACCGATATCGCCGACAACCTGCGCGCACGCCGCATCGAGACCCAGGCGCGCATTCTTTCGCGCACCGGGATGACGATCATCCTCATCGCGGGTGCGGCGATTGCGTTGATGACTTTCCCCGGCGCGCGGCATGTGGGTGCGAGTCTGCTCGCGTCGGCCGGCGTCATCGGCCTTATCGGCGGCTTGGCCGCGCGACCGGTGTTCAGCAACCTGATCGCAGGCTTGCAGCTTGCCATCGCGCAGCCGATCCGCATCGGCGATGTGCTCAAGGTCAAGGACGATTGGGGCCACGTCGAGGAGATCACCGGCACCTACGTCGTGCTGCGTGTGTGGGACGACAGGCGGCAGATCATTCCGCTCAACTGGTTCATCGAAAACCCGTTCGAGAACTGGACGCGCACCACGTCGCAGATGCTCGGCACCGTGACGTTGCACCTCAATTACGCGACGCCGATCGGGCCATTGCGCGAGCAGGCCCGCAAGATCGTCGAAGCCGCGCCCGAATGGGACCATCGCGAATGCAAGGTGCAGGTCGACGAAGCGACCGAAGGAACGATCTCCGTGCGCATCCTCGTCTCCGCTTTGCACCCGCAACAGCTGTGGGACTTGCGCTGCCGCGTGCGGGAGGAGATGCTCGCCTGGCTCGCGCGTGAGTATCCGGAATACATTCCGCCGATTCGGGCAGTCGCACCGAAGTGATAATCGGCGGCAGCATGAGCACGCCGAATCCCATCGAAGCCGACCTCAGTCGGCACACTCCAATGATGGTGCAATACCTTCGCGTAAAAGCGGAGCATCCCGACACGCTCGTCTTCTACCGCATGGGCGATTTCTACGAGCTGTTTTATTCGGACGCCGAAAAGGCGGCGCGGCTTCTCGACATCACGCTCACCAAGCGCGGCACATCCGCCGGTGAGCCAGTTGTGATGGCAGGCGTGCCGTTCCACTCCGTCGAAGGCTATCTCGCGCGGCTCATCAAGCAGGGCGAATCGGTCGCCATCTGCGAGCAGGTCGGCGATGTCGCGACGGCCAAGGGCCCGGTCGAGCGCAAGGTCGTGCGCGTCGTCACGCCGGGCACGCTCACCGACACCGAGCTGATGAACGACAAGGCCGAGGCGATCCTGCTGGCCGTGCATCAGGGCTCGCGCCACCGCCTTGGTCTCGCGTGGCTCTCGTTGACGCAGGGCGCGCTGCAGCTTGCGGAATGCGCAGGCGACGAGCTCGAAGCGTGGATCGCGCGCATCGGCCCGAGCGAATTGATTTACCCGGCCGATGTCACGCCTGCGTTCGAACAACGACTGAAAGCGTTCGACTGTTCGCTGACGCAGCGGCCCGAATGGCAGTTCGAGCCGGGCCTGGGCCTGCGCAAACTGCTGGAGCAGCTCAATAGCGCGACGCTTGCCGCATGGCGCGCCGACGAGATGTTCTGCGCGCACGCTGCCGCGGGTGCCTTGCTCACGTATGCCGAACACACGCAAGGCCGGCAACTGTCGCACGTGCAAAGCCTGCAGGTGCAGCGCGACGACGAGTTGATCGACCTGCCCGTGACCACGCGGCGCAATCTCGAGCTCGTGCAGACCCTGCGCGGCGAAGATTCGCCCACACTCTTCTCGCTGCTGGACACCTGCATGACGGGCATGGGCAGCCGCGCGCTCAAGTGCTGGCTGCTGGAGCCGCGGCGCGACCGGTCGCAGGCCACGCAGCGGCATGATGCGATCGCCGTGCTGCGCGAAGGGCTCTGGCAAACGCTGCGCGCAGATCTCAAGGGCTGCAGCGATGTGGAGCGCATCACCGCGCGCATTGCGCTTCGGCAAGTTCGCCCGCGCGAGCTTGTGGGGCTGCGCTGGTCGCTGGAAAAAGCATCTGCGCTCGCGCAACGTCTCAAAGATCGCGACGAGCTGCTCGGCGATCTTCGCGAGGGCCTTGCTCCGCCCGTCGAATGCGCGCAACTGCTGGTGCGCACACTGCTCGAAGAGCCCGCGGCCATGATCCGCGATGGCGGTGTGATCGCCACGGGCCACGACAGCGAACTCGACGAACTGCGCGCCATCGCCGAGAACTGCGACGGCTTCCTGCTCGACCTCGAAACGCGCGAGCGTGCCCGCACCGGCATCGCGAACCTGCGCGTGCAGTTCAACAAGGTGCACGGCTTCTACATCGAGGTGACGCAAGGACAACTCGACAAGGTTCCCGCCGACTATCGCCGCAGGCAGACGCTGAAGAACGCCGAGCGTTTCATCACGCCGGAGCTGAAGGCTTTCGAGGACAAGGCGCTGTCGGCGCAGGACCGCGCGCTGGCCCGCGAAAAGTTTTTGTACGAGCAGCTTCTGGACGCGCTGCAGGCTTTCGTTGCGATGCTCTCGCGGCTGGCCCGATCGCTCGCGTCGCTCGACGCGTTGTGCGCTCTCGCCGAACGATCGCTCACGCTCAACTGGACGCGCCCGCAGTTCACGAAGGAGCCGGGCATCGAGATCGTCAAGGGCCGCCATCCCGTCGTCGAATCGCGCTTGGCCGAAACGAGCGGCACCAGCTTCATCCCCAACGACACGCGGCTTGGCCCCAGGCAGCGCATGCAGGTCATCACCGGCCCGAACATGGGCGGCAAGTCGACGTACATGCGGCAGGTCGCGATCGTCTGCCTGCTCGCGGCCATGGGCTCTTATGTGCCCGCGCAGGCATGCAGGATCGGGCCGATGGACGCCATCCACACTCGCATCGGCGCGGCCGATGATCTTGCCAACGCGCAGTCCACCTTCATGCTGGAGATGACCGAGGCCGCGCAGATTTTGCATTCGGCCACACCGCAATCGCTGGTGCTGATGGACGAGATCGGGCGCGGCACGTCGACCTTCGACGGCCTTGCGCTCGCATCGGGAATCGCCGCTCATCTGCACGACCGCACGCAGGCGTTCACCTTGTTCGCGACGCACTATTTCGAGCTGACCGAATTTCCGGCGAAGCATCACGCAGCGATGAACGTGCACGTGAGCGCAGTGGAGTCCGGCGCCGACATCGTCTTCCTGCACGAGATTCAGCCAGGTCCGGCAAGCCGCAGCTACGGCATCCAGGTTGCGCGGCTCGCGGGCATGCCGAACGCTGTGGTCAATCATGCGCGCACTGCCCTTTCCGCACTCGAGAAGCACCAGGAAGAAAGCCGTGAGCAGGTAGACTTGTTCGCACCGCCGCCTGCGGCAGAGGCACTCGCGCCGAGCGCCGTGGAGGCGGCGCTTTCGGCGATCGACCCCGATTCGCTCAGCCCGCGCGAAGCGCTCGACGCGCTTTACGCACTGAAGAAGAAGCTAGGAGAAAGCACATGACGTATTGCGTCGGCATCAAACTCAACGCGGGGCTCGTGTTCCTCTCCGACTCGCGCACCAACGCGGGCGTGGACAACATCAGCACCTTCCGCAAGATGATCGCGTACGAGAAGCCGGGCGACCGCTTCATGGTCCTGCTGTCGGCGGGCAACCTGAGCATCTCGCAATCGGTGCGCGAGATCCTGCAGACCGAACAGCTGAAAGAAGGCGACGAGACCATCACGATCTGGAATGCGCGCAGCATGTTCGATGCGGCGCGCGTGCTGGGCAACGCCGTGCGCCACGTGTACAACCGCGATGCCGAATCGCTGCAGAACGCGGGCGTCGAGTTCAACGTGAACCTGGTCTTCGGCGGCCAGATCCGCGGTGAAGGCATGCGCCTGTTCCAGGTCTATTCGGCGGGCAATTTCATCGAGGCCACCGCGGAGACACCCTACTTCCAGGTGGGCGAATACAAATACGGCAAACCGGTGCTCGATCGCGTGATCACGCCCGACACGGCGCTGGACGAAGCCGCCAAGTGCGCGCTCGTCTCGATGGATTCGACGATGAAGTCGAATCTGTCCGTGGGCCCGCCGCTGGACCTCATCGTGTACGACGCCAACAGCTTCCAGACGGAGAAGATCGTGTGCATCGACACGCAGAACGCGTACTACCGCATGCTGCATTCGAGCTGGGGCCAGAAGCTGCGCGAAGTGTTCGACAGCCTCGAAGACCCGGTGTGGGACGACAGGCCTACCGAAGTTCCGCTGAAATCGGTGGCCACCAGCGCGCGAAACGCGCCTTTGAAGAAGATCACGCGCCCCGACGAACGACTGATTTAGTAGTCGTCCCGCCCCGAGCCGGGGCGACATGGATGGGCGGCGAAGTCCTACAGGTGCTTGGCCCCGCAGGGCCCAAATTGGGCCAATGACTTCAACACAAGCACTCGACTTTCGCGCCCCGACGCTGGGCCTTCTCGCCACCGAGCCCCTGCGCGCACTGCTGGACTACTGCGCCGCGCGCGTAGCAATTCGGCCCGCTGCCGAAGGGGACGGACATCCCGTCATCGTGTACCCCGGCCTGGGCGGCGGCGCACTGGCGACGTCGCACCTTCGGTCGTTCCTCAAGGACAGCGGCTTCGACGCGCACGACTGGGAAGGCGGCGTCAACACGGGCCCGGACGGCAACTTCGACGAGTGGCTCGGCCCGCTCGAACACCGCGTGCGCAAGTTGCATCGCGAGCATGGGCGCGCCGTGAGCCTCGTCGGCTGGAGCCTGGGCGGCGTGTACGCACGCGAGATCGCCAAGCGCTGCCCCGAATGCGTGCGGCAAGTCGTCACGCTCGGCACTCCGTTCGCAGCACTCGCGCAGGGCAACCATGCGGGCACGGTGTTCAGGTTGCTCAATGGCGAGAAAGCGCAGTTGCAGCCCGAACTTCAGGAGCGCGTCCGCGAATGCCCGCCGGTGCCCACGACGTCGATCTACAGCAAGAGCGACGGCATCGTGTCCTGGCGCGGCTGCATCGAAAAGCGCAGCGCCACTTCGGAAAGCGTGGAGGTGCACGCCAGCCACCTGGGCATGGTCACGCATCCGCAGGTGCTGCGCATCGTTGCGAACCGGCTCGCGCAGCCCGAAGGAAAGTGGCGGCCTTTCAGTCGGCCCAGTGCACGGCGCCCGTGAAATACGTGGCCAGCACGACGATGCCGAATGCGATGCGATACCACGCGAACGGCGTGAAGCTGTGCGTGGAGATGTAGCGGATCAGCCAGCGCACGCACAGCCACGCGAAGATGAACGAGAAAATGAAGCCGACGGCAAAAAGCGGCATGTCCGCCGCCGACAGCGACGCTCGCTCCTTGTAGACGCTGTACACGCCTGCGCCGATCAGCGTCGGGATCGCGAGATAGAACGAGAACTCGGTCGCGGCCTTGCGCGACAGGCCCAGGAACATGCCGCCGATGATCGTCGCGCCGCTGCGGCTCGTGCCGGGGACGAGCGCGAGACATTGCGCGAGGCCGACCATCAGCGAATCCTTCCACGTCATCGCGTCGACGCTGTCGATGCGCACGGCCACGCGCTGGCGCCTCTCGGCCCACAGGATGATGAAGCCGCCGACGATGAAGGTGGTCGCGACGGTCCACGCGTTGAACAGGTGCTCCTTGATCGCCTTGCCGAAAAGAAGCCCGAGCACGACAGCGGGGATGAAGGCAACCAGCACGTTGATCGCGAAGCGCTGGGCCCGCTGCTGTGTCGGCAACTGCACGAGCGTGTCGCGAATGCGCTGCCAGTACAGCAGGATGATCGCGAGGATCGCGCCCGTCTGGATCGCGATGTCGAAGACCTTCGCCTTCTCGTCGTCGAAGCCGATGAGCGCGCCGGTGAGGATGAGGTGCCCCGTGCTCGAGACAGGCAGGAATTCGGTCAGGCCTTCCACGATTCCCATGACCGCGGCCTTGGCCAGCAGG
>DATJJL010000143.1:0-5383 GCA_035492155.1 Ramlibacter sp.
CGGCACGCCGAGCCTGTTTTCGCCTAAGGGTATCGATCGTCTGCTCTCGGACATTCGCGCGCGGCTGAAGCTTGCGCCCGATTGCGAGATCACGCTCGAAGCGAACCCGGGGACGTTCGAGAAGGATCGCTTCAAGTCGTTTCGCGCGGCCGGTGTGACGCGCCTGTCGGTCGGCGTGCAAAGCTTCAACGACGCGCACCTGAAAGCACTGGGCCGCGTGCACGATCGAGCACAGGCCATTGCAGCGATCGAAGAAGCGCAAATCGCTTTCGACACCTTCAACATCGACCTGATGTACGCATTGCCCGGCCAGGCAATGGAACAGCTGGAGGCCGATCTCACGCAGGCCATCGCGCTCATGCCGCCGCACTTGTCGGTCTATCACCTCACGCTGGAGCCGAACACGTATTTCGCGAAGTTCCCGCCGAAGGTGCCCGATGAGGATCTCGCTTATTCAATGCTCGATCGCATCGTGGAGATGGCCGATGGCGCAGGCTACGAACGCTACGAGGTCTCCGCGTACGCGAAGAAAGGCCACCGCTGCTGGCACAACGTCAACTACTGGCAGTTCGGCGACTACCTCGGCATCGGCGCCGGTGCGCATGGCAAGCTCAGCTTTCCGCATCGCGTCGTGCGGCAGGTGCGTTATCGCGAGCCGCGCCTGTACATGGACAACGCGCTGGCCGGCAATGCAACCGCCTCATGGGACGAAGTGTCGCGCGACCAATTGCCGTTCGAATTCATGCTGAACGCATTGCGGCTGCGTGAAGGTTTCGACCTGTCGCTTTTCACCGAGCGCACGGGCCTGCCGATCACGGCGATCGACAGGCAACTGCAAGAGGCCGAAGCGCAAGGTCTGGTCGAACGAACCCTGACGCACGTCAAACCGACGCAGCGCGGTTTCGATTTCCTGTCGAACCTGCAGCAGCTCTTCTTGTAGCGTTCCGAAGGGCGCATGCATTTTGTGCATGACCCCCGTCCCAACCAGCATTTGCGCGGTTTCGGCGCGAAGCCTAGAGTCTCGTTCACGCGGCGTGGATGTCACAAGCGTCCGCTGCCGACGCAGACACAAGAAGGGACAACAGCCCATGAACGCCGCCACCCCGGTCCTGCACGACCGCGTCGATGCCGTGCTCTCGCTTGCCGCATCGAAACTCGACGCCACCCGCCTGAAACAGGTGCAGGCGATCGCCCCCGATTACTTCCGCCGTGTCGCGCCCGAGGACATCGCCGACCGCATGCCCGAGGATTTGCTGGGCGCGCTGCTCTCGCATCTTGAACTCGGCGAGCAGCGCAAGCGCGGCGAACTCAAGCTGCGCATCTTCAGCCCGGCGCCGGGCGAGCATGGCTGGACATCGAAGCACTCGGTGATCCAGGCCGTGAACGACGACATGCCTTTCCTCGTCGACTCGATGAGTCTCGAGATCAATCGCCAAGGCCTCGCGCTGCACCTGATCGTGCACCCGATCTTCGCTGTGGAACGCGATGCCGACGGCCACTTGCTGGATGTCATGCCGCGCGCGAAGTCGCCGACGGCTCCACGCGAATCGTGGATGCACGTCGAGGTCGATCGGCTCATCGACGCCGAAGAACGCGAAGAGCTGGAAGCCGGGTTGAAGCGTGTGCTGGGCGACGTGCGCGGCGCTGTGCACGACTGGAAGCCGATGCTCGCGCGTCTCGGCGTCGCGATTGCCGAACTCGTGAACCCGCCGGCCACGGTGCCGGAATCGGCAGTCGAAGAAGCGCGAGCCTTCCTGCAATGGCTCGCCGACGGGCACATGACGCTGCTCGGTTACCGGCAGAACGAGCTGGTGCGGCAAGACGGCGAGATCGCGCTCAAGCCCTTGCCCGGCAGCGGCCTGGGCCTCTTGCGCGATGGCCCGCAGGACAAGGCGTCGGCGAGTTTTTCCGCGCTGCCGCCGCAAGCTCGCGCGGTCGCGGCATCCATATTGCCGCTGCTCGTGGTGACGAAGTCGAACACGCGTTCCACCGTGCATCGCTCGGGCTATACGGACTACGTCGGCGTCAAGCGCTACAACGACGACGGCGAAGTGATTGGCGAGCACCGATTCATTGGCCTTTTCACATCGCAGGCCTACAGCTCGCGCGTCACCGAGATTCCGCTTCTGCGCGGCAAGGTTCAGCAGGCTGTCGATCGCGCGGGCTTCGCGCCCGGCGGGCATTTGTCGAAGGCGTTCATCCACGTGCTGGAGACGTATCCGCGCGACGACTTGTTCCAGATTCCCGACGACGATCTGTACGAGACGGCGCTGGGTATCGTCTCGCTGGGCGAGCGGCAGCGGCTGCGCCTCTTCGCATGGACCGATCCCTTCGAGCGCTTCATCTCGTGCCTCGTGTTCGTTCCGCGCGATGCGTACTCCACCGACCTGCGCGTGAAGTTCCAGCGCATCCTGATGAAGGCCTTCAACGGCACGAGCGCGGATTTCGACGTCACTCTGACGGAACAGGTGCTCGCGCGCATCCACTTCACCGTGCGCACGACACCTGGACAGGTGGCATCGGTGGACGTGAAGGAGGTCGAGCGCGAACTCGCCGTCGCAGCGCGCCGCTGGGACGACGACCTGCGCGATGCGCTGGTGAAGTCAGACGGCGAAGGCACGGGCAGCGCTTTGTACAAGCGGTGGGCCACCGCCTTCCCACCCGGGTATCGCGACCGCTTCGCAGCCGCGCAGGCTGTGCCCGATGTCCGCAAGCTTGCGTCTCTTTCGAGCGGGCAGCCTTTCGCGCTGGCGCTGTACCACCGCGACGGCGAAGCCGACCCGGGCGCGCTCGGCCTGAAGGTCTATCGCCTTGGCGCGCCGCTCGTGCTGTCGGACAGCCTGCCGATGCTGGAGCACATGGGCCTGCGCGTGCTCGGCGAATCGAGCTGGCGCATTGACGGGACATCCGGCGACGACGGCATCGCGCTGCACGATTTCGAGCTGCAGGCAAACCTCACAGGCGAGATCGAGCCCGAGACGCTCGCGCGCTTGTTCGAGGAGGCACTTGCACGCGTGATGCGCGGCGAAGTCGAAAGCGACGACTTCAATCGCCTCGTGCTGCTCGCGGGCCTGGCCGCCGAAGAGGTCGTCATCCTGCGTGCGTACGCGAAGTACTTGAAGCAGATCGGCTTCGCGCAATCGCAAGGCACCATCGCCGCAACGCTGGGCAACCATCCGCGCATTGCGCGCATGCTGGTGCAACTCTTCAAGCTGCGTTTCGAACCCGCGAAGCGCGACGAAGAAGGCGCGGCGTCGCAGGTGCGAGCCATCGAGCAGGCGCTGGAGAAGGTGAGCAACCTCACCGACGACCGCGTGCTTCGCCAGTTGCTCGCGCTCGTGCAGGCCACGCTGCGCACGAACTACTGGCGCACGGGCGTCGGGCATTCGGGTGCCCCGGGTGCGCGGCGGCAGTTCCTCAGCATCAAGTTCGATTCGCATGCCGTGCCCGGCATGCCGCAGCCCAAACCGCTCTACGAAATCTTCGTCTATTCGCCGCGCTTCGAAGGCGTGCACCTGCGCGGCGGCAAAGTCGCGCGCGGCGGGCTGCGCTGGTCCGATAGGCCGGACGATTTCCGCACCGAGGTGCTGGGCCTGGTGAAGGCGCAGATGGTGAAGAACACCGTCATCGTCCCCGTGGGCTCCAAAGGCGGCTTCGTGCTGAAGAAGGCACCGCCCGCGAGTGATCGCGAAGCCTTCATGAAAGAAGGCGTCGCGTGCTACCAGGATTACCTGCGCGGCTTGCTGGACCTCACCGACAACTACGTCGGCGACAAAGTGGTGCCGCCGCCGCAGGTGGTGCGTATCGATGGGGACGATCCTTATCTCGTCGTCGCGGCAGACAAGGGCACGGCCACCTTCTCCGATTACGCGAACGCGATCAGCGCCGAATACGGCCACTGGCTGGGCGACGCTTTCGCATCGGGCGGCAGCGTCGGCTACGACCACAAGGCGATGGGTATCACGGCGCGCGGCGCGTGGGAATCCGTCATGCGCCATTTCCGCGAACTGGGTGTCGACACGCAGTCCACCGACTTCACCGTCGTAGGCATCGGCGACATGTCGGGCGACGTCTTCGGCAACGGCATGCTGCTGTCCAGGCACATCAAGCTGCTCGCCGCATTCGACCATCGGCACATCTTCCTGGACCCGACCCCGGACACCGCGAAATCATTCGCCGAGCGCGAGCGCATGTTCAAGCTGCCGCGCTCGTCATGGGCCGACTACGACACGTCGCTCATCTCCGAAGGCGGCGGCGTGTGGGCGCGCTCCGAAAAGACGATCCCGCTGTCGCCGCAGGTGCGCGCAGTGCTCGGCATCGACGAGATGACGCTCAATCCCACCGAGCTCATCTCCGCGATCCTGAAGGCGCCGGTGGACTTGCTCTACAACGGCGGCATCGGCACGTATGTGAAGGCGAGCAGCGAATCGAATGCGGATGTCGGCGACAGGGCCAACGACGCGTTGCGCGTGAACGGCAACCAGCTTCGCGCGAAGGTGGTGGGCGAGGGCGGCAACCTCGGCTTCACGCAGCGTGGCCGCGTCGAAGCCGCGATGAGCGGCGTGCGCCTGTACACCGATGCGATCGACAACTCCGCAGGTGTCGATACATCGGATCACGAGGTCAACATCAAGATCCTGCTCGGCCTTGTGGTGGCGGACGGCAAACTCACGCACGACCAGCGCAACGCGGTGCTGCCCACGATGACCGACGAGGTTGCACAGCTCGTGCTGCGCGACAACTGCTTCCAGACGCAGGCGCTGTCGCTCGGGCGGCGCATGTCCTCTGCGATGTTCGAGGAGCAGGTGCGCTTCATGCGCTTCCTCGAAAAGCAGGGCCGGCTGGATCGCGGTATCGAGTTCCTGCCCAGCGACGACGACATCGCGCAGCGCAAGGCGAAGAGCTTGGGCTTCACGACGCCGGAGCAGGCTGTGCTGCTCGCGTACAGCAAGATGTGGCTGTACGACGAGCTCATCGCCTCCGACCTGCCGGAAGATGCGTGGGTCGCCACGGCGCTCCATCGCTACTTCCCGTCAAAGCTCGCGAAGGACTTCGCGCCTTACGTCGACAAGCATCCGCTGCGCCGCGAAATCATTTCCACGCACGTGATCAACAGCATGATCAACCGCGTCGGGCCGGCGTTTGTCTTCCAGCTCACCGAGCAAAGCGGCGCGACGGCGGCGCAAGTCGTGCGCGGCTATTTGCTCGCACGCGAATCGTTCGGCAGCGTCGACCTGTGGCAAAAGATCGAGGCACTGGACAACAAGGTGCCCGACGAAGTGCAGGCGCAGATGATCCTCGAATGGCGGCGCCTGATCTGGCGATCGACCGCGTGGTTCCTGCGCTCGCGCCGCCTGTCGGAGCCGACGCAAAAGGTGGTGCA
>DATJJL010000144.1:0-2011 GCA_035492155.1 Ramlibacter sp.
TCCCGGCACGAGTGCGTGCGTGTCCCAGCCCTCACCGATCCGGATCATCTGGCGCGCGCCTTGAACACCGCTTCGGCGATGGCGAAGTCGTCGTGCCAGGTCACCTTGAAGTTGTGCGCCTCGCCGGGGACGATCTTCGGCTTCAGGCCGAGCGCCTCGACGGCTTGCGCTTCGTCCGTGACGCCGTTGTTCACCTTCTCCAGCGCGTGCATCAGCGTGCCGATGCGAAACATCTGCGGCGTCTGCGCGAGCCACTTGTCGTCGCGCGAGAGCGTTTCGACGACGCGGCCGCCTTCCTCGCGCTTGAGGGTGTCGGGCACCTTCACCGCAAGCAGGCCGCCGACCTCGTCGTCCTTGCACTCGTCGATCAGCGAATCGACGAGCTCGGGCGTCACAAGGCATCGCGCGGCGTCGTGCACAAGCACCCAGTCGCTTTCGGTGGCGCCTACGCGTTGCAGCTCGTAAAGGCCGTTGGACACGCTCTGCGCGCGCGTGGCGCCGCCGCAGGTGACCACCAGCGCCGATGTGGGATTGCGTTCGAAAAAGCCGTCGCCCGGTGCGACGACGACCAGCGTGCGCGAAATGCGCTTGACCGCGGCGAGCGCGGCCAGTGTGTGCCAGACAAGCGGTTGTCCGGCGATGCGTTCGTACTGCTTGGGGCCGACGGTGCCGGCACGGCTGCCGGTCCCGGCGCAAGGCACAAGCGCATAAAAGCGTGTGGGAGTCTTGCTGTCACTCGTTGCCATAGGTCCATTCTAAAATCGCTGCGACCACCCCACCCTGATGAGGCGCGGGGTGTTTGCCATTTTTCGCATCTGATGGAACTTCCAAAGCTCACCAGCGGTAATCGTTATACGCTTCCCCGGCCTCCCGGCTCGGCTGATGCATTGCTTCTCGCTCGCCTCGCGGGGCAGCGCAAATCGCAACAGCAGCTCACCGCCATCGTCACGGCCAACGCCGCTGACGCGCAGCGGCTCGTGGCAGAGCTCGCGTTCTTCGAGCCCGACCTGCAAGTCGCGCTCTTTCCCGACTGGGAGACGCTGCCCTACGACAGCTTCTCGCCGCACCAGGACCTGATCAGCGAACGCCTCGCGACGCTGTGGCGCATTTCGCAGTCGCAAGTCGACGTCGTGATCGTGCCCGCGACGACGGCGCTGTACCGCCTCGCGCCGCCGGCATTCCTCGCAGGCTACACCTTCCATTTCGCGGTCAAGCAGAAGCTCGAGGAATCGAAGCTCAAGGCCCAGCTCACATTGGCCGGGTATAGCCATGTCACGCAAGTGGTGAGCCCCGGCGAATACGCGGTGCGCGGCGGCCTCATCGATCTCTTCCCGATGGGCTCGAGCGTACCTTTGCGCGTCGACCTCTTCGACGACGAAATCGATTCGATCCGCACGTTCGATCCCGACACGCAGCGCAGCCTTTACCCCGTGCCCGAGGTGCGCCTCCTGCCCGGCCGCGAATTCCCGATGGACGACGACGCGCGTGCGCTTTTTCGCCGCCGCTGGCGCGAGATGCTCGAGGGCGACCCGACCAAGAGCCGCATCTACAAGGACATCGGCAACGGCGTCGCGACATCGGGCATCGAGTATTACCTGCCGCTTTTCTTCGACGAGACAGCGACGGTGTTCGACTACATCGGCAAGGAAGCGACGGTCGTGCTGCACGGCGAGATCGAACCGGCCTTCCAGCGCTTCTGGCAGGACACGCGCGATCGCTTCCGCCTTGTGCAGGGCGACCCGGAACGACCTGCATTGCCTCCAGAGCAGCTTTTCCTGACTACCGAGCAGTTCTTTGCGCGCGCGAACGAACATGCGCAGCTCGCAATCCGGGCGAACGACGATCCGCATGTCTTTGCGCAGTTCGATGCGATTCCGAACATCGCCGTGGTGCGCGGCGCTGAAGACCCGCTCGCGGCATTCAAGGCGCACCTGCGCAACACGCAGCATCGCGCGCTGGTGCTGGCAGAAAGCAACGGCCGCCGCGAAAGCCTGCTCGACTTCCTGCGTGC
>DATJJL010000145.1:0-7471 GCA_035492155.1 Ramlibacter sp.
CGCATGCTGGAGGTCACGCTTCGCACACCAGCGGCCATCGCGTGCATCGAAGCGATTTCGCGCGAAGTGCCCGATGCTGTCGTCGGCGCGGGCACCGTGCGCAACGCAGCGGACGCGCATGCTGCAGCGAAAGCGGGCGCGCGGTTCTTCGTGAGCCCCGGCTATACGCCGTCGCTCGGCCGCGCCGTTCGCGAACTCGGCTTGCCTTACCTGCCCGGAGTCGCCACGAGCGCGGAGATCATGGCTGCGCAGGACGACGGCTGGCATGCGCTGAAGTTCTTCCCCGCTGTGCAAGCCGGTGGCGTCGCGATGCTCAAAGCGTGGCAAGGGCCTTTCGGTGACGTGCTGTTCTGCCCCACGGGCGGCATCGGTGCGGCGAATGCGCAGGAGTTTCTGCACCTCGCCAATGTCGCATGCGTGGGCGGATCATGGATCGCGCCGCAGGACGCGATCGAGCAGGGCGACTGGGCGAGGATCGAAAAGCTGGCGGGCGAGGCGAAGTCGCTGCGCCGATAGCGGTGGTAGGATGTGTACCGAAACGAAAAAGGGTACACACACATGCGCACCAACATCGAGATCGACGACAAGCTCATGTCGAGCGCCCTGAAGGCAACAGGAGCCAGGACGAAGCGCGAAGCTGTCGAGCTCGGCCTTAAGACGCTGATCCAGCTTCGCGCCCAGGAGAAAGCCCGGGATCTCAAGGGAAAGATCACCTGGAAGGGTGACCTCGAAGCCATGAGGACCGATCGATGATCCTGGTCGATTCCAGCGTATGGATCGATTACTTTCGAGCAGCCGATACGCCCCAGGTGGCGCTTCTTGATTCCCTTTTTGGGCGCACACCGCTCGCGGTTGGTGACCTGGTAGCCGCCGAAGTGCTGCAGGGCGTTCGCGATGCCCGACAGTACAAACTGGTGAAGAAAACGTTCGACGCGTTCGACCAAATCGATCTGGTCGGATACGACCTTGCGATGAAGGCATCGGAAAACTATCGGTCCTTGCGGTCAAAAGGAATCACGATCCGCAAGACCATGGACACGCTCATCGCAACCCGGTGTATCGAAGACGGCCTCACCTTGCTGCACGCGGACAGGGATTTCCTGCCGTTTTCGAAACACCTCGGGCTGAAATCGGCGTATTCAGACAGCTGACGCCCGTCGCTTAAGCGCGTCAGCCCTTCTTTTCGATCAGCTCGATCTTGTAGCCATCGGGGTCGGTGACGAAGGCGATCACGGTCGTGCCGCCTTTGACAGGCCCCGGCTCGCGCGTCACGTTGCCGCCGCTCTTGCGGATGGCATCGCACGCGCCGTAAACATCCGGCACGCCCAGAGCAAGGTGGCCGAAAGCCGTGCCGATCTCGTACTTGTCGACGCCGTAGTTGTACGTGAGTTCGATCTCGGCGTGATCGGGGTTGGTGCCGTAGCCCACGAACGCGAGCGTGTACTTCTGCTCGGGCCGGTCGTTGGTGCGCAGCAGTTTCATGCCGAGCACGCGGGTGTAGAAGTCGATCGACCGCTTGAGGTCGCCGACGCGCAGCATGGTGTGCAGGAGTCTCATCGGGCCATTATGCGGCTGGCGAAGTGCGTGGAACCCGGCGGGTGTGCGCGTTACTGAGTCTGGAATCCCGGCAGGCGGGACGAAGGAAACTTGTATGGACTCCGCGCGCAGCGTCACCTATCACGTCAACACAAGCAGGCCGAAAACCGGATCGAAGCGCCGCGCCGACACACCCGACGGCCCTCGCGCGACTGCGAACGGGCATTCAGCCCATGCAGCGAGGCAGCAGCGCCCCCGGCTGAAGGATCGTGTGGGCGTCCCCAATGCCGCGATATGCCGCCGATTCGAAAAAGGCGACATCACCAGGGCGCAGCTTTGGCATGAAACGATTTCCTGCATCACGGCCACAAGCTGCTCGTCGAACGACGCGTGGGCGTGCCTCATGGAGATGAAGGCCGCCAAAGCGCCCGTGGGTTTGGACGTCGTGAAAGCCTATCTGCGCCGCTTCGGCAAATACCACTTGACCGGCGATCGTGCGAGCGAGCTGGTGCGCTTGCTCGATGACGCGGGATGTCCTGCCGACACGGAGCTTTTCAACGGGTTCGTTCTGTGTTTCGCAACCCTGGACGAGCCGAACGAAGTCAAGCACTGGATCGAGCAGATGAAGCTGCGGGCTTGCGAGCCCACCGCGCAGACATTCACTCCGATGATCCAGGCGAAACTGAAAGAAAAGAACCTGAAGGGCGCGCGCCTCTGGCTCGAGAAGATGGACGAGGCGCAAGTCGAGCCGACCGATGCCACGTTCGGCATTCTGGTGTCGGGCTGTGCGGACGCAGGCGACCTGGCGTGGGCCGACGAGCTGCTCGCCCGAATGGCCCTGGCCCGCAAGTCGCCGAACCCGGGCACGCTCGCGAAGCTGGTGAAAGCCTGCGTGAAGGTCAACAAGGTGGACGACGCGGCGCGGCATCTGGACGCGATGATCGAGGCTGCAAAAACCAATCCGCGATTCCAGCCGCACCCATCTGTCATTTCCGACGTGTTGCTGGCCTGCGCGCGGAAGGGGCGAGCCGACGTGGCCACGAAATACTTCGAGTTGCTCAGGGACCGTGAGCGCCAAGGGCTCGCCACCGTGATGGCTTGGAACTTCACGTGTGCGATCGCCGCGTGCGAGCGGGGCGGTGATTTCGAATCGGCCGACAGGTACCGCGCGGACTGGCAACAAGCGCGAGCGGCGCAGCCTGGCAATGCAGCCCTTGTGCCCGCGAGGAAGGACTTCGACATCCTGCTGCAAGGAGCCGCGCACGGCCCGCAGCCCGCCAGGTCATTCGACTGGCTCGAGACGGCGCGGCTTGCCGGTATCGAGCCCGACACGAAGATGCAAAACATGCGAATCGTCGCGGCGAGCCGATCCAACAATCCCGCGCTGGCCATCCAGGTGTTTCGCGAGATCAAGCAGAAGGATCCGGGCACCTACTTCGCATTCATCGATGCCTGTCGTGACGATCCGGACATGTGCGTGGACATTCTCCGGCAGGGCATCGTCGACGGCTTCTTCAACAAGGAATTGGGCCTGGACGCAGCAACGGGCAAGCTGGATTTCCACACGCGGTCGGTGCTGACCCGTTCGACCCGCCAATGGGTGGCAAGCCACTGGAGCGGAGGAGGCGTCACGGCCGTGATGGCCCGCGCGATTTTCGATGCGCATGTAATGCACCCCGAAGACCATGGCGCGATCGACAACGTCACCGAATTCATCGTCGGCCAATACGGCAACGGAATCGTGAGGGACGCGGTAGCGGGCTGCATGGCCCGGCAAGGGATGAGCCCGGTATCCCCCGAGGGGAACCCCGGCGTGCTGATCGATCAGGCAGGACACCGCGCGACTTAGTATGCTGTGCGCATGATCGTCGCGCCCGAGATCCGGCTTGCCACATTGGCAGACGCACGCGCCATCGCCGCGTTGTCGCGCGCCGAGATCGAGCACGGCCTGCCCTGGAGCTGGACGCCCGAGCGTGTGCGCCGCGCGATACGAGACCGCGCGACCAACGTCGCCGTTGCATCGGAGCGCGATGCATTGGTGGGCTTCGGCATCATGCAATACGGCGACGAGAAGGCGCACCTGTCGCTCTTGGCCGTGCACCCGTCGCGGCGCGAGCACGGGGTGGGTGCGCAGCTCATGGATTGGCTGGAGAAGTGCGCCGTCACTGCGGGGTGCATGCGTATCGAGCTCGAAGCCCGCGCCGACAACTTGAGCGCGCTTGCTTTCTACGGGTTGCGCGGCTATCAGCGCTTTGCGACGGTGCCCGGCTATTACCAGGGACGTATCGACGCTTTCCGGCTCGCCAAATCGCTGGGCTGAGCTGAACATCGTACGATTGCCTATACTCGCGCAGCCGCGGTGATCCCGCGTGCAGCTCGCGCCATTTCGGCTTCTCCCAACAAGAATCTGTCCACCATGGCCTATCTGCGCCCGCTTCGTTTCTCTCTCGCGCTCCTCGCATCCGCATTCGTCGCGGCATGCGGACAGGGCAGCGCCCAGCCCGCCGGCGGCATGCCGCCCCCCGAAGTCGCCGTCGTCACCGTCAAGCCGGGCGACGTCGGCATCGTCACCGAACTGCCAGGGCGCACAGAAGCATCGCGCACCGCGCAGGTTCGCGCGCGCGCCGCGGGCATCGTGCTCAAGCGCCTGTTCCGCGAAGGCAGCGACGTGCGCGCGGGCCAGCCGCTCTTCCAGATCGATCCGGCCACCTACCAGGCGCAGGCGGCGACCGCCCACGCCACGCTTGCGCAAGCGCAGGCCAACCTCGGGCAAGCGGCTGCACTGGCGCAGCGCTACAAGCCGCTGGTCGAGGCCAACGCGATCAGCAAGCAGGACTACGCCAATGCCGTCGCTGCAGAGAAAGCCGCCGAGGCACAAGTCGCGGCTGCAAAAGCACAGGTGCAAGTCGCGCAGATCAATCTCGGCTACGCGACCGTCACGGCGCCGATCAGCGGGCGCATCGGCCGCGCGCTCGTCACCGAGGGCGCGCTCGTCGGCCAGGGCGAGGCCACCCCGCTCGCGCTCATCCAGCAGACGAACCCCATGTACGTGAACTTCACGCAGTCGTCGACCGAAGTGATCCAGCTTCGCCGGTCGCTGGCTGCAGGGCACCTCAAGCGTGCACCCGGCGCGGAAAGCGCGTCGGTGAAGATCGTGCTGGAAGACGGAACGCAATATCCGCAGGCCGGCCGCCTGCTGTTCTCCGATCTCAGCGTGGACCCGACGAGCGGCCAGGTGACGCTGCGCGCCGAAGTGCCGAACGCGAACGGCCTCCTGCTCCCCGGCATGTACGTGCGCGTGCAGCTGGAGCAAGCCCAGATCGGCAATGCCATCCTGCTGCCGCAGCAAGCCGTGACGCGTTCCGGCCAGGGCGATTCGGTGATGGTCATCGACAAGGAAGGCAAGGTGGCGCCGCGGCCGGTGAAGGTGGGCAACGAACAGAACGGCAACTGGGTGATCCTGGGCGGCCTGAACCCCGGCGAGCAGGTTGTCGTCGAAGGCTTCCAGAAGATCCGGCCCGGCGCTGCTGTGAAGGCGGTTCCCTGGCAAGCGGCTTCGGCGGCACCGGCAGCATCCGCAGCTTCGGCCGCGAAGAAGTAAAGGGCGCGCGATGTCGAAGTTCTTCATCGACCGCCCGGTCTTCGCATGGGTGATCGCTCTTTTCATCCTCGTGCTCGGCTCGGTGGCGATCACCAAGCTGCCGATCGCGCAGTACCCCACGGTGGCGCCGCCGACCATCGTCGTGTCGGCGGTGTACCCCGGTGCATCAGCGCAGACGCTGGAGGACACGGTGCTGTCCATCATCGAGCAGGAGATGAACGGCTCGCCCGGTCTCATCTACATGGAATCGGTGGCGCAGGCCAACGGCTCGGGCTCGATCACGCTGTCGTTCGACACCAGCACCAACCCCGATCTCGCGCAGGTCGATGTGCAAAACCGCCTGTCGCGCGCTGCGCCGCGCCTGCCCGCTGCAGTGACGCAGCAAGGCGTGCGCGTGGACAAGTCGCGATCGAACTTCCTTCTGTTCACCATCCTCTCGTCCGACGATCCGGCGTGGGACCCGGTGGCCATCGGCGACTTCGCATCGCGCAACGTGCTGCCTGAAATCCAGCGCGTGCCCGGTGTGGGCCAGGCGCAGCTCTTCGGCTCCGAGCGTGCGATGCGCATCTGGGTCGATCCGGCAAAGCTCGTGTCTTTCAACCTGTCGATGAACGACGTGAACAACGCGATCCGCGCGCAGAACGCGCAGGTCTCCGCGGGTGCGATCGGCGATTTGCCCAACACACCGGGGCAGGCCGTGTCGGCCACCGTGGTGGTCAACGGCCAGCTCACCACGCCGCAGCAATTCGGCGAACTGGTGCTGCGCGCGAACACCGACGGATCCACGGTGCGACTGAAGGACGTCGCGCGTGTCGAGTTGGGCGGCCAGGCCTACGCGATCACCGCGCGCATCGACGGCAAGCCGTCCACCGGCATCGGCGTGCAGCTTGCGCCCACGGCCAATGCGCTCGCCACCGCGCAGGCCATCCAGCAGCGCATGGAGGAGATGTCGAAGTTCTTCCCCGCGGGTATGAAGTGGGAGATTCCGTACAACACCTCGAAGTTCGTGCGCATCTCGATCACGCAAGTGGTCGAGACGCTGGCCGAGGCGATGATCCTCGTGTTCCTCGTGATGTACCTGTTCCTGCAGAACTGGCGCTACACCATGATCCCGGCGGTCGTCGTGCCGGTGGCGCTGCTCGGCAGCTTTGCCACGCTGTACGCGCTGGGCTTTTCGATCAACGTGCTCACGATGTTCGGCATGATCCTTGTGATCGGCATCGTGGTGGACGACGCGATCGTGGTCGTCGAAAACGTCGAGCGGATCATGAGCGAGGAGGGCCTTGCGCCGCGCGACGCGACAGTGAAAGCCATGGGCCAGATCCAGGGCGCGATCGTCGGCGTGACGCTGGTGCTGATCTCGGTGTTCGTGCCGCTCGCGTTCTTCGCAGGCTCGGTGGGCAACATCTACAAGCAGTTTTCGGCCGTGATGGTGTCGTCGATTGCGGTGTCGGCATTCATGGCGCTGTCGCTGTCGCCTGCGCTTTGCTCGACGCTGCTCAAGCAGGTCGATGCCGGCCATCACCTCGAAAAGGGCGGCTTCTGGGGCACCTTCAATCGCGGCTTCAAACGCACGGCCAAGGAATACGAAGGCTTCGTCGCCAAGATCCTGCGCCACGTGGCGCGCGCGTTCATGGTGTATGCCGCCATCATCGTCGCGGTGGGCTTTTTCTTCTGGAAGCTGCCCGGCTCTTTCCTGCCGACGGAAGACCAGGGCTACGTCATCGTGAACGTGCAATTGCCGCCGGGCGCCACCGCCGAGCGCACGGGCCGCGCCATCGCGCAAGTTGAAAAATACATGCTGGCGCAACCCGAGGTGCAGCACACCATCGGCGTGCTGGGCTTCTCGTTTTCGGGGCAGGGGCAGAACGCCGGCCTGGTGTTCGTGCCGCTCAAGCCCTGGGACGAGCGCAATGGCCCCGAGCATTCCGCGTCGTCGCTGGCGGGGCGCGCTTTCTTTGCGCTGTCGCAGGTGAAGGACGCCTTCATCTTCGCGGTGAGCCCGCCGCCGATTCCCGAGCTCGGATCTTCCACCGGTTTTGCATTCCGCCTGGAGGATCGTGGAGGCCTGGGCCACGAAGCGCTCGTCAACGCGCGCAACCAACTGCTGGGCATGGCGTCGCAAAGCAAGGTGATCACGGGCGTGCGGCCGGACGGCCTGGAAGACGCGCCGCAACTGCAGATCGACATCGACCGCGACAAGGCCAACGCCTTGGGCATCACCTTCGATTCGATCAACACGACGCTGTCGACCGCGCTCGGCTCGTCGTACGTGAACGACTTCCCGAACAAGGGCCGATTGCAGCGCGTGGTGGTGCAGGCCGATGCCCCCGC
>DATJJL010000146.1:0-2230 GCA_035492155.1 Ramlibacter sp.
GCATCGAAGCGCACGGACAAACGCCGATCGAGTTCCTGGTGGCGCAGATGCCCGTCGGCCCGCAGTGGAACCTTGTGCACGCCACGCAGGCGAGCGCGGCGGAACTCACGTCGCTGCGGCAAACGGGTGCGGCCATCGTGATCTGCCCGAGCACCGAAGCGAACCTGGGCGACGGCATCTTCGACCTCGGCTCGTGGATGGGGCAAAGCGGCAACTGGTCCATCGGCTCCGACAGCCATGTGACGCGCAGCTGGCGCGAGGAGCTTCGCCTTCTCGAATATTCGCAGCGGCTGCATCTGCGCAGGCGCAATGTGGCTTCTGCGGCGGCGGTGACCGAGAGCAGCGCCGCGGCCTTGTTCCAGGGCGCGCTCGATGGCGGCAGTTGCGCCGCGGGCGTGCCGCTGGCGGGATTGAAGGCCGGCGAGCGCGCGGACTTCGTTGTGATCGATCGTGACGCGCCGGAATTGATGGGCATCGAGGACGAACACCTGCTCGATGCATTGGTGTTTTCATCGCCCGAGTCGCGGTTCACGCAAGTGTTCGTCGCGGGTGATCGGGTGCTGGCCGGCGATGAGTCCGCCGAACTTGCGCGCGCCATGCGCGATGCGATGAAGCAGATCTGGGCTTAACCGCGTCCGAGGAATCGGCTGGGCGGCTCGCCCATCGCGGCTTTGAACATCGCAGTGAAAGCGCTGTCGCTCGCATAACCGCTCGCGGCCGCGACGTGGCTCACCGGCGTGCCGCGAGCAAGCATCGGCAACGCATGCGCAAGGATCGCCTGCTGCCGCCACTGCTGGTAGGTGATGCCGAGTTCCTCGCGAAATAGTCGCGCCATCGTCCGTTCGCTGGCGCCGAATTCCGCCGACCAATCCGCCAGCGTGCCGCGCTCGGCCGGTGCGCGCAGCACTGCCTCGCACAAAGACCTCAGGCGTTTGTCGCCGGCCTGCGCGTCGGGCATGGGCACGCCCAATGCATGGATGTCCGCGTGTGCGATCTCGTCGAGCACGAGATGCGTGAGGCGCTCCTCGCGGTCGCGCGCGAGCTGCGGCGCGTCGAGCGCCGTCACCAGTTCGCGCAGGAGCGGCGACACGACGATCACGCGGCAGCCGCTCCACCCGTGGGGCGTGGCGGATGCGTCGATGTAGAGCGTGCGGAACTGCGCGTCCTCCAGCACGTGCACCCAATGACGCGCGCCGGGCGCGACCCACACCGCGCGCGACGGCGGCACGATGTAGGTGATCTCGTCGCCGCCTTCCGAATGCTGCTGCGCCGTCACCTGCAGCACGCCTGCGGCGCAATAGGCGAGCTGCGACCAGGCATGGCGATGCGGCTCGAAATGCGTATCGGCCACGAGGTCGCGCGCGCGCACCCGCACGGGCCGTGAGCGGGTGGGGCGGAAGGCGTCGGTGTCGCCCAGCGGTGTGGCGCGTAGCGGTCGAAAAGCCATTTGGCCGATTTTGGCAGATAGCTGGCGTTCCATCGCATTTCGGAAACGGCCGGAAGCCCTAGGATGCGGCGCATGTCGACCGCCGCCGCCACCCATCCGATCTCGCCCGCCAGCCTGCGCAACGACGCCGGGCTCATCGGGCTCGTCGGCATCGCGCACATGATCAGCCACTTCAGCCAGCTTTTGCTGGCGCCGCTTTTTCCCTGGCTGAAGGACGCATTCCATGCGAGCTACACCGAGCTCGGCTTTTTGATGACGGTGTTCTTCGTCGTGTCATGCAGCGTGCAGGCGTTGTCGGGCTTTCTCGTCGATCGCTTCGGGCCGCGCCCCATCCTTTTGGGCGGGCTGGCGTGCGTCGGCACGGCTGCGTTCGGCTATGCGTTCAGCCCCAATTACCTTTCGATGGTGGCGTGCGCCGCCCTCGCGGGCCTGGGCAACGGCGTGTTCCACCCTGTCGACTACACGCTCATCAATCGCATGGTCAGCCCGGCGCGGCTGGGCCATGCATACAGCGTGCACGGCATCACCGGCAGCCTGGGCTGGGCCCTTGCGCCGGCCTTCGTCGTGCCGCTTGCCATCGCGTTCTCGTGGCAGGTCGCGCTGATGTGCGCCGGCACGCTCGCTTTCGTGGTGCTCGTGGTGCTCTGGTTTTATCGCGCAAAGCTCGCGTTGCCGCCCACCGCACCGAAAGCGCAAGGTCAAACCAATGCGACCACGCTCGATTTCCTGCGCATCCCGGCCGTGTGGATGTGCTTTGCTTTCTTCTTCTTCTACGCCGTGGTG
>DATJJL010000147.1:0-7606 GCA_035492155.1 Ramlibacter sp.
TCTGGCCCGAACTTTCGAAGCTTCTCAAATGAGTGTGCAAGTCATCAGCGCCGAGGATGCCATCGCGCAACTCGATAGCTTCGACACCGTCGTCGATGCGCGCTCCGAGGACGAATACGCCGATGATCATCTTCCGGGCGCAGTGAACTGGCCGTCGCTCGACAACGAACAGCGCAAGATCGTCGGCACGATGTACAAACAGGTGAGCCCTTTCGAGGCGAAGAAGCATGGTGCTGCTCTCGTCGCGTCGAACATCGGCAAGCATATCCAGGCGCACGTGCTCGACAAGCCGCGGCAGTGGAAGCCGCTCGCCTATTGCTGGCGCGGCGGCAAGCGCAGCGGATCGCTCGCATTGGTGCTGGACCAGATCGGCTTTCGCACCCACGTGATCGAAGGCGGCTACAAGGCCTTTCGCGCTGCGGTGCTCGCGCAGATGACCGAGTTGGCCTCGCGGTTCGACTATCGCGTGATCTGCGGGCCCACCGGCTCCGGCAAGACGCGCCTGTTGCATGCGCTGCGCAATGCGGGCGCACAGGTGCTCGACCTCGAAGGGCTCGCGAACCATCGCAGCTCGGTGCTGGGCATCATCCCCGGCGTGTCGCAGCCTTCGCAGAAAGCCTTCGACACGCTCGTGTGGGACGCGCTTCGCAAGCTGGATCCTTCACGCCCCGTCTTTGTCGAAAGCGAAAGCAGGAAGGTCGGCAACGTCGCGATCCACGAAGCGCTGATCGATCGCATGCGCGCGAGCGAATGCCTGAACGTGGAGCTATCGGACGAAGAACGCGTCGCGCTGTTGATGGAGGACTACGACTTCTTCGTTCGCGATCGCGAACTGTTCTGCGAAAGGCTCGGCGCGCTCACCGAAATTCGCGGCAAGGCGGTCATCGAAGAATGGCAGGCGAAGGTGCGCGCCGGGGAGATCGAGGAGGTCGTGCGCGAATTGCTGTTGAAGCACTACGACCCGGGATATGCGACATCGATCCGGCGCAACTTCAAGCGGTTCGGCGAGGCGAAGCCGATCGTGCTCGCAAACCGCTCATCGGCGTCGATGGACGCGGCTGCGCGCTCTTTTGCTCAGGCCTGAACGTCAATGTGGAACAGCCCCCACGGGCAGGTCGCAAACCGATCGCTCAACGGCTTCGCAGTCATGTCGGCGAACTTGTCCGGCTCGTACACCGCCCACAGCGGCCCGAGGCCGCCAAGCGGCATGGGCTGGCCGTCCAGGTGCGTGGCAACGATGTAGCCGTACTTCTTCGCGTCCGCCAGCGTGATGCCGGGCGCGTAGCCGTCCACAGCGCGCATCGCGACCTTCGTGCCAGTGGCACCTGCCGCCCGCAGTACCGTCGTGAGGAGCGGGCCGCGCAGCGTGTGCTGCTTGCTGTCGTATTCGAGGGTGGGCTTGATCGTGACGGCCGGCATTGCCGCAAGCGCTGCGAAGTCGAACGCGTGCGCCTTCTCGAACGAGAGCTTTTGCTTGGCCATCATCTGGTCCATCACGGCATCGAACGGGCCGCGATTCGTCTTCGTGATCGCGCCTGTGACGGTGAGCAACGTCGGGCCTTTGAGGCCCTTGGCGGATTGGGCTTGCACTGCAAGAGGCAGCGCCGCGCCCGCACCGATTGCACCAACTGCACCGAGAAAATCGCGTTTCTTCATTTCGTCCTTTCGAGGGCTTGTTCAAGATCAGCGCGCAAGTCTTGCACATCTTCGAGTCCGACCGAAAAGCGCACGAGCACGCCTTTATTGCTCCACCCGTCGCCGCGCAGAAGGTGCATGTCGTAGGGCACGACCAGGCTCACCGGCCCACCCCACGAGTAGCCGAGTTTGAAAAGCTTGAGGGCATCGCAGAAGCGATCTACCTGTTCGACCGAGTAGCGCTTGTCGAACACTACCGAGAACAAACCAGCGGCGTGCCCGCCCGCGAGACGCTGCCAGTGCTCGTGTCCCGGCGAACCTGCGAAGGCCGGATGAAGCAACTGCGTGATCTCTGGGCGCTTCGAGAACCACGCGGCAAGCCCGCGTCCGGCCTTGTCCTGCGCGGCATAACGCACTTCGAGACTCGGCAGCGATCGCAGCACCGCCTCTACATCGTTCGCGCCGACGCCGAAGCCGACGTGCATATGTGACAGCAGGATCTTCTCGTTGAGTGCGCTGTCTCGCGTGACGATGGCGCCCATCAGTACATCACCGCCGCCGCTCGGGTACTTGGTGAGCGCGTGCACGACGATGTCGCAGCCGATGTCAAACCCGTTCAGCGCGATGCCGCCGGCCCAGGTGTTGTCCAAGGCGATGAGCACGCCGCGCTCACGGCAGATGCGAGCCTGTTCGTCCACAGGCGGAAACTCCATCGTGACCGAACCCGGCGCTTCAAGCCAGACGAGCTTCGTCTTCGACGTGATGCGACGCGCGAGGTCGGCCGCATCCATGGCGTCATAGACCTGGTGCGAAATACCCCAGCGCTTGAATTCACCGTCGCACAGCGCCTTGTTCGGGCCGTAGACGTTCGACGGGATCAGCACCTCGTCGCCTTGCGACAGCAGCGCCATGCCGACGTTCGCGATCGCTGCGAGGCCGCTTGGCACGAGCACGCAATGCTTGCCGCCTTCGAGCGTTGCGATGCGCTCTTCCAGCATGAAGGTCGTGGGCGTGCCGTGCAGGCCGTAGGTGTAGCCGGCCTTGCTGCGCCAGTCGCGCGCACGCATGGCGGCGACGTTCTTGAAGATGACGGTGGACGCCTTGTAAACCGGCAGCTGCGGAGCGGAAAAGCCCTCAGGCGGTGTGTACGGGTGGTGGATCAGGTCGGTGATGCGTTGGGCCATGCCGGCATTTTGATGGAACCGATCAGCCGCTGTGGTTACGCAGTTTCCGAGCTTCCGTCCGGGACCGTGACACAGGTACAGTCTGCGTCGCCCCGGGGTGCCTACTGGGGCAATACGCGATTCAGGGAGCCAAAACCAGATGACACTCAAGCTAGCGAAGAACCCTCCGGGTTTTTGGGCGGATTTTCCGCCCCCTCACGAAAAGGCGATCCGGCCGCCAAAGCCGGCCGCCGATATCCAAGCCAGCGCCGACCCGGTCCGGGACGATCTGCTGAACACATTGACGCTTGCCGCGGCCGAGGCTCATGGCGATTCGCCTGCCGCGCCCGTCTCGCCGGCCGACCTGGAGCGCCTGGCGGATGCCCTGCTCGACGGCGCGCGGCAAGGCAAATTGCTGTTGAACATGACCGGCGAGCCCGCAAAGAGCCTCGCCGGCTTCGTACTTGGCATGCCCGTTTCGGTGTGGAAGTTCATGCGCGATCGCGTTCCCGGTGCCCGCGGATGCGAAGTCGCCATCGGCCCGACGTTTTCGGCCGGCGGAAAAGCCTTGTCCGCCGGGCTGAAGATTCTCCAGGTGCAGCACATCGATGCGTGGGTTCCGGACAAGGGTACGACGATGGACTTCCGGGATCCGGACCCCGCCACTTCTGAAGATGGCCCGTGGCATCCGACATTGACGCTTCGCGGGCGGCCTGGCGCGCAACTGCAGGATGTGAAGGTGTCACTGGGTGCCGAGGTCGCGGGAGATGAGCGCGTGGGCGAAGACGTTCTTGTCCATTTCGAGAACGCCGATGGCGACATCCTGAAGAAGCTGCCCGTCGAGCGGCTCCCGCGCGCTCCGGAGGCAGCCAAAGTGCAGCCGATCGACCTGCAAGCGGTGGAGATTTATCGTAAGGAGTATCAAGCGGAGCAGGACTTCAAGATGGCGCTCAAGCAGGACGCCACGTTCCGCGAGCTTTTCCCTCGCTTCAACAGAACGAATATCTTCAATAAATTGATCGCTTCGGTTCCGAAGGACGACCCCGCGGTCATTGACCTGTCGTGCTGGTGGGAAAGCGATGAGACTGCGGTGGCGGCATTTCCGCAGTCGGCCTGGGATGCGCTGCGCTCTCACCCGCAAGCGCATTTCACCAAGGTCAAATGCAGTCCTTGGCTATTCGGATACCTGAAAGACAACGCCGCACTTGAGACAGAGAAGATCGCGGTCGAAGTCACGATCCGGAAAGAGTACGAGGCGCGCAAGGCATTCACGGCGGCGCTCAAGGGCGATGAGATTTTCTGCAAGTTGTGCCCCGACTGCGAAGCCGAGCCGTACTTCGATTCGCTCGTGTCCAAGGTGTCGGCGAACGACGCGGCGGTGCTCGATCTTACGGACAACTCGGAAAACGAAGACACTGCCGTCACGGCGCTGCCGCGACAGGCATGGAATGCGCTTCGATCGCATCCCAAGCTGGCTCAGCTCGCCATCATTCGGGCCAGCCGATCGCTTTGTGACGACCTCGCAGTCAGCGAGGAGCTCGACAATGCGCAGCTCCAATTCGAAAGAGTCGACTAGCCTCGCCCGGCTTCACGGAACCTTGCGATCGGCGTCTTTGTCGCCGCCGCGTTTCTTGAAAAAGTTTTCGAGCTTGCCGCGCACGGATTCGTTGCGCCTGCGTTCGACCGCCAGCATGCAGTCCTTCATGATCTCCGGACCCGGGTCATCCGTGCTGCCGGTGGAGCCGCTGCCTGTAAAGGCAGTGAGAAGGGTGCGGCGCAATTCCTCCAGCAAACTGTCAACCAATCCGTCGAGCTGCGCAATATCGTTGGGGTCGGATTCGTTCAGCCTTTGCATAAGTCCGGCGCTCACGTTCAACTGCTTGGGCGCACCTTGCACACAGTAGGTGTTAACAAGCCTCGTGAAGCAAGCGGGCTTGTCGCCGGTGTTCCGATAAGCCTTGACGGCGTCGTACCCCTCCAGTGCATCGCCGACCTGCCGCTTGGCGAGATAAGCGCGCGCTATTGGTCCATAGACCTTGTGGCCCAGAAGCGTCTCCAGGTCTGCGGTCGTCGGCGCCCGCGACGGTCCGCTGGCAGCCGAATTGGACCTGCTCGTCTTCGGGCTCGACCCGGGAGTAAGCGACCCAGTCGGGCTCGGCATGTTGTTCGACGACGGTGAACGCGACATCGCATTGACGGGTGTGTTCAACGTCGCCCCGGATCCACCGGGGCTGCTCGGTGTCCTCGTCGATCCTGGCGTTTCCGGCGCAGTCGCACCCGCGTCGCCAACAGGCTTCGAGCTTTCGGGCTTCTTGCCAAACCCGAGAATGGGCGCGCGCCGTCCCAGGAGACTGGTTCGTGTCGCTTTGCGTTGCGCAGGAGGTGGTGCCTCGGTCTCGCCGGATGCCGCGGCCGTCGCCGTGGTGCTCGTGGTGGTTGATGCCGGCTGGAACTCATCGAAACCATGAGCGCCCAACGAAGCGCGGAGATTGAAGGTCGGTTGAGAGAGAGCGCCGGCAAATGTGCTCGCAGGCTGGCTGCCATCGGCAGGTGGAAGGTTGTCTGTCAAGAGTCCTCCACCGACGACCGGCGATGCATCAGTTGATTCCGGCTGCTCGGTGCCGGCCGGGCCGGCAACATCGGAGACGGTGGTGGTGGTCGTCGTCGTTCTCGGAAGACCGACGAAGCTGGATTGACGACTGGCAGGCCTGGTCATGGTTGTCCTTCAGATTCACGCGAATTGCAGGTCCCGCTCGCGCCACTGCACAACGAGGTCGATACCGTCGTCGATCAGCTCGCGCAGGTCATGTGCGCTGGCGTCGAAGAAGGAGTAGACGTACTGCAGCACCAGGTCGCCCGTGTCGGGGTTGCGGCTGAATACGGGAGGGTTCAGCTTCAAGAGCGAGAAATTCGCTTCGAGCAGCAATTGCAGGTCGAGCGATGTCTCAGCGCTGTCGGGGCCGATGGGCCCGAGCTCGAAGAGAACAAAGATATGGTCCGGACACGCGCGAGGCAGGTGCACCAGGTTCACGGTGGTGCCGCGCAGCGTCACATGGAATGCGACGCGCCCGAGGAGGTCTTCCTTCAGCGTGGGAGCGGAAACGCCGACGATCTCGCAAAAGTCCGCGCACAGGTTTTCGAAACTCGCAACGGCCATGAGGCACCTCGAGCAGATGAATCGACACTCCCTGTGGGCTAGTTGGTAACACCTCCGGACAAAGGGTTCCCGAATCGATTCAGATCTTCCACTTTTCGAGCAGCTGCTGCGGCCGCATGGCGTCGTAGGCCTCGAAGGGCTGGTGGATCCACGGATTGGTGGGAAGGAACTCCACGGAGTAATCCGCCTGGAACTTGCTCAGGCCCTTGGTCCAGATCACTGCCGACCGCAGCTCGGTGATCGGTGCGTATTTGTTGCGCAGCAAGTCGACCACCGCGTGCAACGTGACGCCGGAATCGGCGAGGTCGTCGACGAGCAGCACCTTGCCCGCGATCTCGCCCTTGGGCGTGGTGATGTAGCGCGCAATATCAAGGTGCCCTTGCAGCGTGCCGGCCTCGGCGCGATACGAGCTCGTCGACATGATCGCGAGCGGCTTGTCGAAGATGCGCGACAGGATGTCGCCGGGCCGCATGCCGCCGCGCGCGAGGCACAAGATGGTGTCGAACTCCCAGCCCGACTGGTGCACCTTGATCGCGAGCTTCTCGATCAGGCTGTGGTACTCGTCATAACTGACGTACAGGTGCTTGCCGTCTTCCGTCAACATCTGAACTACTCCTCTGTGCCTATCATTCCTGTCTTCACCAGGGCAGCCGTGGAACCGGCTTCGCCGGGCCACTGGCTGCGCCCCCTTGAGGGGGAGGCGCCGCAGGCGCTTCGGGGGTGGTTAAGCAAGATACGGGTGGCGCATCATGATGGTGTGATCGCGGTCCGGGCTGGTCGAGATGATATCGATGGGCACGCCCGTCACCTGCTCGATTCGCTGCAGGTACAAACGTGCATTGACAGGCAGCTTGTCGTATTGCGTCACGCCCACCGTGCTCTCGGTCCAGCCTTCGAGCGTTTCGTACACCGGCTTGCAGCGCGAGATTTCGTCGGCGCCCAGCGGCAGGATGTCGATATGCTCGCCGTCGAGCTCGTAGCCCGTGCATAGCTGCAGCTCCTCCAGACCATCGAGCACGTCGAGCTTCGTGATGCAAAGGCCTGACAGGCCATTGACCTGCGCACTGCGCTTGAGAAGCGCGGCATCGAACCAGCCGCAGCGCCGCGAACGGCCGGTGGTGACGCCCTTTTCCGCGCCGACGGTGGAGAGGTGATAGCCGACAGTGCCCGGTGTTTCCCAATCGAGCTCCGTGGGGAAAGGCCCGCCGCCAACACGCGTGCAATACGCCTTCGTGATGCCCAGGATGTAGTGCAGCATGCCGGGGCCAACGCCCGCACCCGCTGCCGCGTTGCCCGCGACGCAGTTGCTGGACGTGACGTACGGATACGTGCCGTGATCCACATCGAGCAGCGTGCCTTGCGCGCCTTCGAACAGCAGGTTGTCGCCGTTGCGATGCGCTTCGTTCAGCTCGCGCGACACATCGGCGATCATGGGCTTGAGCTGCTCGCCCAGTTTCAGCGCTTCATCGAGCACCTGCTGGTAATCCACCGCGGGCGCGTTGAGGTACTTCGTGAGCATGAAGTTGTGCAGGTCGATCAGCACCTTCAGCTTGTCGGCGAAACGATCGGGGTGCTTCAAATCCTGCACGCGCACGGCGCGGCGCGCGATCTTGTCTTCGTAAGCGGGGCCGATGCCGCGGCCGGTGGTGCC
>DATJJL010000148.1:0-14104 GCA_035492155.1 Ramlibacter sp.
GATCAGCACGCCGCCGATGGGTATCACGACAAAGAACATCCCGAAGATGAGCCAGGCCGGAACGCTTTGCTGCACGGCCGTGATGCGCCGCCCCGATTGCAATTCGTACACATAGCGCACCTGCGGCCCCTGCATCGCGGACGCGCCGCCCATGCGGTCATCGAGCACGAGTCCGCTGAACGGGCCGAGCGATGCGGCGGCGGATTTCAGCTGCGCCTGGTACACGGAAAACGCCAGCTCGGTGCGCAGGCGCGCGGCTGCTGCCGGTTGCACGAGATTGCCAAGCCATATCTGCAGTTGCTCGATGCGCGGACCTGATGCATTTGCGGCAGGCCGAGCCACGACCACACCCGCATCGACCTGTCGCGATTCCAGCGCCGACAGAAGTTCGCGTCTCGATGCGAACACGCGGCCGCCGTGCGCCGTCATCCATTCACTATGCCAATGCGCGACGACCGGGGAGGTGTCCTCGAGCACCCAGCCCGTGGGCGGAAGATCGACGTTGCTCGTCAACGTGTTCTTCAGTGTGAACGACATGATCAGCACGAAGATGGCCGGCATCGCGAACAGCACGGCAAGGCCGTGAGGGTTGCGCAGCAGCAGGCGCCACTCCTTCAGTGCCAGGCGATACACCTTCAACAAGAATCGCAAAGCCTGCGTCATGTCAGTCGCGCAGGCGCCGGTTGGTGTAATGCATGAAGAGATCTTCCAGGCTTGCAAACGGCGCATGGTCCGCCCCGCCGTGCAACAAGGCTTGCAGCGGCCCGCTTGCCAGGACACGGCCATGGTCGAGCAACATGATGTGAGAGCAGATCGCGCTTACTTCTTCCATGTAGTGCGTCGCGTACAGCACGGCCATGCCCGCATCGCACATCGCATGCACCCGCTCGAGCAGGAATGCGCGCGACTGCGGATCGATGCCCACTGTCGGTTCGTCGAGAAACAGCACCTGCGGCGCCTGAAGCAGCGCAATTGCCAGATTCAATCGCCGCCGCACGCCGCCCGAGCAATTGCGCGCGCGCCGGTCGGCGAACTCCTGCAGCATGCATGTGTCGATAGCTTGTTCGACACGACTCGCCGCTTCGCCCTTGGACAGTTCCAACATGCCGGCGAAGAAGAGCAGGTTCTCGACGCATGTGAGATCGGGATAGAACGAATACTCCTGCGGAACCCATGCGATCACCGGGACGTTCGCCGACGTGGTGATGGTCCCTGCCTGCGGCTTTCGCAATCCCACAAGCAGGCTGATGAGCGTCGACTTGCCCGAGCCGTTCGGCCCGAGCAGTCCGACTGCTTCACCAGCGTGCAACGTCAGATTCACGCCATCGAGCGCGGGCGTCGCCTGCCCCGTATAGCGATAAGACAGCTGATGCGCTGAAAGAAGCGTGTCCGTCACTTCGCGTGCGCGTCGCTACGCCCCGGTAAGACGATCGCAGGCTTCATGCTGCGCCACAAGCCGAGCGGCGCCATACCATAGCGCAGCAGCCGCCCGGCGACCATGATGACGATTCGCGCGATGTCGGCGACGGGGCGAAAGTGGCTGGCACGCGCGTGCACCGGATAGCGGCCGGGTATGGCCACCGCCAGCGTGCGGTGCCCGTGTCGCGCAGCTTCGATCAGGATTTCGCTTTCGAAGGTAAAGCCTTGGCCGCGAACCGCCGGGCCGAACGCCAACTGCATGGCTTCGCGCGGATAGACCCGGAAGCCCGATTGCGAGTCCGCGATCGGGTGGCCTGCGGCCCATGAAATCCAGAAGCACGCAAAGCGGTTTGCCCGGTATCGTGCCAGCGGGAACTGATCGCGATCGTGAAGGCGTGCACCGATGACGATGTGATCCGGGTGTTGCGTCCATGCTCGCAGCAGGAACTGCGCATCGTCGGGATCGTGCTGTCCGTCACCGTCGAGCGCGATCACGCAACGAGCGTGCCGCGCGAGCGCATAGGCAAAGGCAGTACGAAGGCTCGCGGCCTTGCCGCGATTCGAATCGTGATGGAGAAGCGTCACCTCCAGGCCGCGCAGCTCGCGCTGTGTGCCGTCGCTCGATCCGTCGTCCACAACGATCACGCGCGGGCAGCACGCAAGTGCCCGCTGCGCAACGGCGCGGATGGTGCTCTCCTCCTGATAGGCGGGGATCGCTATCCACACGTCGTCCCACGAGGAACCTCGCATGATCAGCACAGGCCTCCGTTGACACCGATGATCTGCCCGGTCACGTAGCTCGCGGCATCGCTAGCGAGAAACGCAACCACCGCTGCGACTTCCTGCGGCGTTCCTGCTCGTCCCGCCGGAACCAGGTCCTTGATCATTTCGGCGGTAAACGCTGCGTTCGCAAGCCCGGTGTCGATGATGCCGGGCGCAACGGCGTTGACCGTGATGCCGCGGCCGGCGAGTTCGATGGCCAGCGTTTTGGTCGCGCCGTGAAGCCCGGCCTTTGCCGCCGCGTAGTTGCCTTGCCCCCGATGGCCGATCTGCCCGGCCACGGAGCTGATGTTGATCACTCGGCCCCAGCGTGTGCGCACCATGGGCAAGAGCAGCGGCTGCGTGACGCGGAAAAAGCCGTTCAGGTTCGTGTCGATCACTTCGTGCCAGGCATCGGCCGTCATGCCGGCGAGCAATGCATCGCGCGTGAGGCCCGCATTGTTCACGAGGATCTGGACAGGCCCCTTCGACAGGATCGACTCGATTGAAGTCGCCACCTGCGTGTCGTCGCGCAGGTCGAAGGCAATTGCTTCGGCGCTGCCCCCGTCAGCTCGTATTTGAATCGCCAGCGCTTGCGCCGCTTCCACGTTGCGATTCGCGTGCACGATCACGTGCGCTCCTTGCGCAGCGAGGGTCAGGCAAATCGCGGCGCCAATCTCGCCGCTGCCGCCGGTAACCAGCGCGCGCCGATCTTTCGAAGTGTTCTTTGTGTTCATGCGGGCTGCGGCGCGCGAAAGGCCACCATCAATTGACCGTCAACAAGCGCAACGCCCGCTGCACTGACCTCGAACGAGTAGAGGCATGCGTCGCCAGTGCGGCTGCGCAGGCTGGCCTGCACCAGCACTTCCCCGTCACCCGCGGGAAACCAGGCTTCGTGCAGGCGAACGTCGATCAAGGATGCGAGCATGCCCGCACGCGGACTTTGCAACGCATCGATCAGAGCACCATGCACAGCGATAGCCTGCGCGGCATATTCGCAGGCAGCCACAGCCGGCACGCGGCCTTTGTCTGCGAGCGGATGTTCGGCGCCAGGAGCAGCGCAAGTGCAGGTGAGCTGCGTTTCGTCCCACTGGGTCACTGCATCGAGCAGGCACATCGCGCCTGCATGCGGCACGACGCGTTCGATTTGACTTCGATCCAGGCTCATTGGGCGACCTTCGCTGTGCGGCGCAGTGTCAGCGATTGGCCACCGAGCCCAAATCTCAAGCTCGTGTCGTGAGCTGTGTCGATCAAGGCCAGCGCGGCGAGGGCGCGCGCGCTGCTGTGATGGGCCCATTCCTGCGGCATCCAGCCGGCAACGCTCGCCATGCCAACCTGGCCTTCTCGCGGCGCGAGCGCCAGCGCAAAGGTCGCGAGCGCATTTCTTGAGCTGTCCGGCACGCAGTCGATCACCCAGGCGTTGGCTATGGCCTCACGAGCGGGCAGGAGTTCGTCCATCGGTGCCGTCATGGCAGGATCGTACGAAACGAGCAGCACGGGCCGGCGCCGCACGCTGCTTTCCGTGACAGCGCATAACAAGCCGCTCGCAAAACTTTCAAGACCGAGGCTGACGACAGTGGACGACCGGTGGTTTCCAAAAGCGATGCTGAAGTAACCGGACGGGGCATTCACCACCGAGTTCGTGAACACCAGCGGCGAGACCATGCGCGTCGTAGCGAGCGCCTCGAGCATTTGCTGGCACACCTCGCCTGTGCCTTCATCCGTGGCGAAAACGGATTCCACGTCTTCGGCGGCGACACCACCTGCTTGAAGCGCATCCTGAGCGCAGGCGAGGACAAGACGCACCGCGGCGCTTGCGCGTCGCCGCTCCTGGCTTGGAAGCGCGGAAGCAGCCGGCACGACGAGAGGTGAATGCACATAGGCGCATTCGCCCCGCGCAACGGCGCGAAATTCAGCCAGCGACGGCAGGCCCGGCGCAATGACGGCCGCGGATCGAAGCACGAAGTGCAACTCGTTCACTTCAATCGGTCCTGCTGAAGATCAGCGTGCAGTTGCTGCCGCCAAATCCGAAGTTGTTGCTCATCGCGTGCCGAATGTTTGATTCTCTCGGCGTCGACACCAGATCGATGTCGAGCGCTTGATCGACAGTCTCGCAGTTCACGTTGGGCGGCAGGACCTTCTCCTGAAGTACCTTGGCCGTCATGATTGCTTCGACGATTCCCGCAGCACCAAGCGTATGCCCCGTGATGCCTTTGGTCGAGGACACCGGCACGCCACGCGGGCCGAAGACTGCACGCATCGCAGCAGCCTCCGCGCGATCGTTCGCAGGCGTTGCGGTTCCGTGAGCGTTCACGTAGCCGATGTCGCGTGGCTCAAGCCTCGCCTCCTTGAGTGCCTCGTTCATTGCAGCCTGGGCGCCCTCGCCTTCAGGGTGCGGCGCCGACATGTGCCATGCATCGCTCGACTCGCCCGCGCCGGACAGCATCACGGACGCAGGCTCGCGAGCAAGCAGCACGAATCCTGCCGCTTCACCGATGGAGATCCCATTGCGTCGCGCATCGAAGGGGCGGCACGGATCTGCCGATAGCAGTTGCAATGAGTTGAATCCGTACAAGGTGGAAAGGCACAGGCTGTCGACGCCCCCGACCACCGCCGCGTCGATCCAGCCCGCATCGATCCAGCGGCGTGCCGTGAGAAAGGCTTTTGCGCTTGACGAGCACGCTGTGGAAATGGTCGTGATCGGGCCGCCGAGCCCGAGCACTTCGTTGGTAAAGCGCGCGGTCGCTTCGAGCGAATGGATCTTGCGGTAGTCGAAATTTATTGGCCACGCTCCACGCTCGCGTCTTTCCGAATAGGCGGTTTCGGTCGTTTGAATTCCGGAAGTACTGGTGCCCAACACGATGCCGATGCGGCTCTTGCCGTAGCGGTGCACAGCAGCTGCGATCGCATCGCGAAAGGATTCGTCTTGCAATGCCAGCCACGCGAGCCGGTTGTTGCGGCAATCCCATGCGGCCAACTGCTCGGGTAGCCGCGCGTCTTGGACGCCGGGCACTTCGCCCAGCCAGCAGTCGAGGTCGGACCAGGAAAGGGGATTTGGCCGAAGCGCGCTTCGCGCATGGCATGCGGCGTCCCACAGGGCGTCGACGCCGCGGCCCGCAGCGTGAACGACGGTGGATGCGAGGATTCCGGCCACAGCGTTTCGATTATGAGAGGCCGCTGCTCAGGGCTGCAAGCGGGTCGTCGTCTTTTCGCCCTGACGATCGATCACGATCAGCACTTGCACATCTGCGCCCGTGCCTTGGACTTCGATGGATTCAAGCGCGCGCCGCACTTGCGGATCTCGAGGCGCAAGCAGGGCACGCCACGCATGTTCATTGCCCCCGAGGTTGATGTCGAAATCCTTCTCGAGTCCGGCAAAGTCGCCGGCGACGACACGTTCCAGCACTTTCGCCAACGCGCCAAGCGCAGGAGCTTGCGAAAAAAGAATCTGGCTCTTTCGTCCGTCCGCCGAATGCCATTCGACCCGGTCGGCCAACAACAGCCAGGTTTCGCTTCGAGGCGATTCCACGCGCTTTTCAAGACCATCGGGTGTGATCCGCATCGAGCCCTTGGCCACGACGGGCGCCGAGAGCCACGGCGATTCGCGAACCTCTTCGAAAGCGACCACGGGTTTTGCGTGAGCCTTCAAGAGCCGCTGCAAATCCGCAGGCGCGAATGCGAACGCTGCGAAGCTCAAAGCACTCAGGCATGCGACGGCCATGGATCTCATTTCACGCGCCCTCGCTCGATGACCAGTACGGATAGAAATTGAACCAGTTCAGGGGATATCGACGCGAGTACTGTTCGAGCACCGCGGCATAACGTTCAACCATGGGCAGCAATGCTGCGCCGCGGCTCGAACGCGCGGCTGCCGGCCCGAAGTCCACAAACTCAAGCCGATAGCGCCGGCCGCCCTCATAAATTCCGAAGCACAGGACCACAGGCGCCTCGCTGCGCGCAGCAAGAACGTGTGGTGCGATTGGAAGTGTCACTTCCCTTCCGAGGAACAGCGCCGGCAATCCCGGCGCTCCATGGTCAACTCGATCCGCAAGGATGCCGACGATCTCCCCCCGTTCGATGGCCTCATGCGCGCGCAAGTAGCTGCCGGGCTCGCCCACTCGAATGACGTTGAAAGCGTTCTCGTCGATGCCTGCGATACGGCGCAGGCGAGCGCGCGGGTCGACTTGCATCATCACCGTGATGGGATGGCCCCGCTTTTCGCGGTGGGCGAGCATCAACAAGTCGAAGCTGCCCAGGTGTGAGCCGAGCATCACGCAACCTTTGCCCGCCTTCAAGGCATTCTCGACAAGTTCAAGGCCGGTCACCGTCACGTCGAAATCGTCGAAGCGCCCCATCGCCAGATAGACGCGATCCAGCAATGTTGCTGCGAATGCATGGATATGTTGGAAGACTTCGGTCCACTTCGCAGGGCGGCCGTAGACGGCAGCGAGAAATTCGGCGGATGCGCGACGCGCCATAGCGTCGGTGACGACGAAATACATCGTGATCGGATACAGCAGCGCGCGGCAGACGGATCGCCCAGCCACTCGGGCCAGCCACACGATCAGCAGGATCATGGCTTCGCTGCCGCGTTCGGCCTTCTCGCTCCAACGGCTTGCAGTTGCGCTCACATCGCGCTCCCCGCAGCCAAAGTGCAGGAGCCTTCGGCCAATCTGGCCGGCACACCGTCACGCAGCACGCTGATGCTGAAAATTGCGCGCGTGCTCTCGACTTCCCAATGCCCTTGCGCACGTTCGCCTGGGCGCAGTGTTGAAAGGAATTTCACACGCTTCAGATGCACGAGCCGAAAGTCACCTGTGCCTTGCAATGCATCCATCGCGCCGTGGAGAAGCAAGACGCCCGGCACAACGGGGTTGCCCGGAAAATGTCCGGCAAGGGACGGATGATCGTCCGGCACTGTGAGGTCGAACTCGACGCGCGTCATGCGTGCCGTCCCCCGCGCGAATGGGCTTCGCAAATCTCGTCCAGGGCGGCTCGCGAGAGCTTGCCCGGCCCGGTGCGCGGCAGTTGATCCACCTTGATAAACACGCGCGGAACGAACACAGGATCCAGGCGATCGCGCAACCAGCGCCGCGTCGCGACGATTTCCAGGGGTGGCCCGGAGTAGATCAGCGCGAGCCGCTGCGTGTCTGCCCCCGTCGAAGGAAGATGCAGCACGCCATCTTTCAGCCCGGGCAAATCTTGCAGGCACAAATTCAAGCTTGCCAGCGACGCGCGGCGGCCTGCGATCTTGATGATGTCTCCGCGGCGCCCGCGCAATGAGAAGACTCCGTGCGCTCCTGGCTCGACAACATCGGCGAGTTGAAGCGGCGAGCTGAAATGCGAGCCTCGCACGAGCGTGCCGTCTGCTTGCGCCTGCAGGGCGACGCCATCGACGGGTCTCCACGTCTCATCGCGTGCCGTGCGGCGCATGGCGAGGACTCCGGTTTCCGTCGATCCGTAAATTTCGAGGACGGGACTTTGGCTGAATCGCTCGGCTTGATCGGCAAGCCCTTGTGACATCGGCATCGTCGATGCGAGCACCATGCGGCAGTGGGGCAATTCCATGTCGGCCTGCGCGAATGCGCGCAAGTGCAGTGGCGTCGCCACCCAGGCCGCACCGTCGTGTGCTTGCGCAAACAAGGCTGCGACATCGGCGGGCAGCAAAGGCCGAGCTTCGCACACCGGCGTGCCAGCGATCAGCGGGAACATCACCGAAGCCTCCAGGCCGAACATGTGCTGCGGCGCGACACTGCACACGATCCGACCGAGGGATGCAACGCCGCCCGAAACTTCTTCGTCGATGCGCGCGGCAAGCACTTGTGCGCCTCGCGCCAATTGCGCCAGCGTCTTCGGATGGGGTTCGGGCGTACCGGTGCTGCCCGAGGTGTAAAGCACGGTAGACGGTGCATTCCACTGCGGCAACCACGCCTCGATGCTCGCCCCCGAAGACGAGCGTGCTCGCGAGGCGGGCGTGAATCGCAGACAGCCCGGATGCCCCGCCCACATCGACTCACCCGCCTCGTCGTCTACCACCACCGTCGCCACCTGATGGCCCCGAAGCAAGCTTGAAAGCTCCAGTGGACCAGCCGAAGGAGGAAGCACCTGTGCGCAACCACGCCGCAATGCAGCCAGCATGGTCACCAGGAAGGCGAGCCGCGAATTGCACAGGTTGCAGATCGCTGTGCCGGGTTCGAGCCGGGCCGCGAGTTCGATCGACTGCGCATGCACGTCACGCCAAGTCCACGCACGATCGACCGCGACAATGGCGGTCTTGTCGAGCCAATCGGGTGCTGCGAGCAGCGGTGACGTCTCCAGTGCGTGCATTGCGATCAGTGCCAGACGGCCCACGTGTCGCGAACCTGCTGCGCAAGCCCGGGAAACACCTCGCCCGGAAAGATGCGCGGGCGAACTGCGTGCTCACCAACGAATAGCAGGACGCTGCCCAGGCCGACCAAGGGCCCGACAGGAAAGGCGCTCGAAATCAGGATCGCGGACAGGAGCGCTCCGGCAAGAAAGTAGGCACACCATAGCCAAGTGAGGCGGCGGGTGTATGTCACCAGCATCGGCTTGAGTTCGGGCTCGCCGCGCCGCGCGATCTGCTCGATGAGCGGAGTCTTGTGCCGCGCGAGCGTGCGGCCGAAAAACCAGGCGAGCCACAAGAGGACGATCACACTTGCCAAGCGCCAGACGTGTTGCACGTCGAGCGACAGCGACGGGGCCATGCCGGGCCTCAGCTTTGCGCGGCGATGGCGCTGCTGATGTGGTCCGCGAGACTTTGCAGGGAAGCGAAGATCGTCTTGTTGTTCGCGTCGTCTGCCTTCAGCTTGACGCCGTAACGCTGCTGGACCAGCAACGAAATCTCAAGCATGTCGAGCGAATCGAGGTCGAGCCCTTCGCCGAAGAGGGGCGCATGAAAGTCGACCTCTTCGGGGCGGACATCCTCGAGATTCAGTCCCTCGACGACCAGAGCGGCGAGGGACTGTGCCGATACTGCAGCTGCCACAGAGTCTCCCGCACCGGGCATTACAGCAGCGACAGCTGCGTGTTGATGCCTCGGGTGAGGTTCTGGATCCAGCCGTTGTAGTTCTTGTGGATCATGCCGTCCTTCTCATTGAGATTAACGCTCGACCGATATTTGATGCTGTAGGTCGAAGTCGAGTAAGGGATCTCGACGACGGCGGTGTGCGTGCGCAGGTTGAGGGTGCCGACGATCATGTTGGGGCCTTCGTCCGCCATTTGCCATCTTAGGGCTGCGCCTGCGCGAAGAATCGCGGCTCGAACCTGGTCGTGGTTCAGCGTCTTGCCTTGGGCGGCCACGACAGGCGCCTGATTGACGTTTTGGATCGACGCCGTGGTGCAGGCGGTGAACGTGAAGGCAACGGCCAATGCCGCTGCGATGGTCAGAGTACGCATGAAGTTTCCCTCCTCCGGTTGCGCAAATGTATTTGACATTGTTGCCTCGCTCGCCAATGAAAATTCCCCATCAGTGCGTCAGCAGCGGGATTCTAGCAATGGCAGAGCAGCCGAATGCACGCCGACCGCTGAGACTTTCGGGCCGTCAGACAAATACAACGCGACCTCGCCATCCCCCTGATTCCAAGGCGCATGTGCACAATTCGCGGCTTGACTTCAGCTCAGACCGTTCGGGTGCGCTCCCTCATTCCGCCCACGCTGGCTCGCACGACAACGGTAGCCTTGCTTGTCTACCCCTGGCTTCACCTGCCTGCACGAGGGCCTTCGACCACGGTGGAGCCTTTGCTCGTCGCATGGGCGTGCCTTTCCATTTGCTTGCTGCTTCTTGCCTGGATGCAAAAAGAGTGGCGAACAAATGCTCAATGGATGATTTTTACGGCCGTTGCGGTGCTGGTGCTGCTGTTGTCTGCCATCTTGCGCGGAATGCGCGTACTGGAACCGACCGTCGCCGGAGCATGCGTGGCACTGCTTGTCATCTTGTCCGCATCGCTTCTCACCACGTCTCTTTCGGATGAAGGCTCGGTGCAAATCGAATTGATCGCCTGGGCGTGGCTGCTGGCAGCCCTGCTCAGTTGCATCGCGGCGTTCGCGCAATTCTTCGGCGTCGACGCCAGCTTGAAGGGATTCGTCGCGCCTTCGGTCGCACATCAGGCCTACGCAAACTTGCGCCAGAAGAACTTGTTCTCGACGCTCGTCGCGATCGGACTGTGCGCACTCGTATGGCTTTGGGGTAGGCACGCTCACAGGCATGCGCTTGCGTTGCGCGCAGCCGGGGCCATGTTGTGCGCGGGCCTTGCGGTTTCCGCGTCGCGCACGGGTTTCGTCGAACTCTTCGTGCTCGTTGCCCTTTATGCGTGCTGGCATCGCACGTCAGCGCGCGCGCTTCGCTGGGTGGGATTCGCAGGAATCGCGTACGTCGCAGCCGCAGCCGCATTCGCTCTGTGGCAGACCACCGGCGCGGGCGATGTGGCACCGCTGCTGCGAAGGCTATTGGGTGACGCGCCGGATTGCCTTGGCCGGCGAGTCCTGTGGTCCACGATCGTCGAGCTGCTACGCGCGCATCCTTGGGTGGGCATCGGCTGGGGCGACATGCCTTATGCCGTATTCACGTCTCCTCACGAGCCGCACTTCTGCGCGATCGTCGAAAACGCGCACAACCTCCCATTGCATCTCGCGGCCGAGTTGGGCTTGCCAATCGCCATTGGCTTCATCGTGCTCGCTGCCCGAGCAATCGCCGGGGCCCGCCCTCTCGCAGAAAGCGATGACACGCGCCGCCTGGGCTGGGCTGTCCTCGCGGTGCTGGGCGTGCACAGTTTGCTCGAATACCCGCTCTGGTATGGACCTTTCGAAATCGCTGCAGGACTCGCCGCCGGTCTGGTGATGCGAGGACGTGCGCAACTGGAATTGCCCAGGGCAGTTCCCGCCGTGCTGGCCGCCTTGGTCCTGATCGCATCAGCCACCGCGGCTCTCGATTACGCCCGAGTCAGCCAGTTGTTCATGGCGCCGCAAGCGAGATGGGCCCGCTGGAGACAGTCGCCGTTCGAGCGACTGGGCCACCCCATGATCTTTCGCCGTCAAGCGGACTTTGCGCGGCTCGTTACGCTGCCGGTCACTCCACAGACTGCGGACGATGTGCTTGCTTTGACGGACGAGTTGATGCACCTCTCGCCGGAGCCCCGGGTGATCGAGCGCCGCTTGCAGTCCGAACTGTTGCTCGGACGCAAAGCCGATGCGCTCAGGGATTTCGCGCTGTACAAGGCCAATTTCCCTGCCGAGGCAACGGTGTGGTTGTCAGGCCATCCGGAACTGGAGCTCGCACCGATTAAATTGCCGGGCGGCTGACGGTCAGCGTCGAGACGATGTTCTGCGCCGCGACGTAAGGCGTCCCCGATTTCACGAGCGAGTTGATCGTGAACTTCACGCTCGACGTCTTCAGGGGCAGCAATCCGCCGGTGATCGTGCAGGTGCCGTTCCATGAGGTAACGCAGGTCAGCTTGCTACCGCCCGCGCTGAAAGTACCGGTCACGGTCGCGCCGGCCACGGACGCATGCCATTCATCCTGCACAGCAACCGTCACGCTGGCCTGCCATGCCTTCGATGACGAGACCACGCCGGCACCGCTGAGCGCACCGACAGACATTGATCGCGGCAGGGAGTCGACCGCGTCGGTCCCGCTTACCGGAAGTGTCGGCGCAGTGCTCGGAAGCGAAATCGGCGGCACGGGGCCCGAGATGGGCGTGGAGATGGGAGCAGAAATTGGCGGCAGTGGGATCGGAGACGTCGAGGCGAGATCCGTGTACAGGAGCGTGTCGACTGGACCCGACCGCGCATCGGAAACCTGGCCGATCGTCGCCGCATTCTTGATGGCACTGATCACTTGGGCAGGCGAAGCCGCCGGGTTGGTCTGGAGGTACAGGGCCGCAACCCCGCCCGTTGCGGCCGCCGCCATCGACGTGCCGGTCAGCTCTGCCGTCGCGGTGTCGAAGCTCCACCAAGCGGACTTGACATCCATCCCGGGCGCGAACACCCCAAGACACAAGCCCGCATTCGAGAACGAAATTCTCTGGTCGTTGCGATCCGTCGCTCCGACGGCCAGCACTCCGGGTGCGGATGCCGGCGAATAGTTGCAGGCGTTGTCTCCGTCATTGCCCGCCGCAGCAACCACGGTGACGCCGGAAGCGATCAGGCGGCCGATAGCGGCGTTGATGATGGTGGACTCGTACGATTCAAAAGAGAGAACCGCAACTGCCGGAGTCCTCGGGCTACGGTGCGCCACGATCCAGTCGAGGCCGGCCGCAACTGTGCTTGCGTACCCGTTGCCGCTGCAATCCAGCACACGGACCGGCACGAGAAGGACTGCTTTGGCGACGCCGAAAGTCGCACCCCCCACGATGCCGGCAACGTGCGTGCCGTGCCCATTGCAATCAGATGTCTTGAAGCTGTCCGCAAAGGCAGTGAAGCCCGCCTGCACGCGCCGGGTGAATTCGACGTGCGTGGCACGTATGCCCGTATCGACGATGTATGCCGTCACGCGCGAACCAGTCGCGTTGTATGTATAAGTACCGTTCAGCGGCAGACTCCGCTGGTCGATCCGGTCCAGAACCCACGGAGCATCGGTCTGGACAGCCGATTGCGCTGTGACGACGCGATCTTCTTCAATGCGCTCGACGGATGCCTCCTGAGAGGTTTGCTCCAGGAAGTCGGCGACATTGCTTGCGGGAACCGACACCGCGAATCCCTTTGCAATGTTGGAGAACACATGATGCACGTGACCGCCATGTCGCGCAGCCACCGCGTTGGCCATGCCCTGCGGATCGACCGCATCGGGCGACATGAGAACGACGAAGCGATTGCTGCCGCTTACGTTCGGAGTCGGAGATTTCTGGTTTGCACGTTTGCCGTGGACGATTGCTGCGGCCACTTCCCGCGGCGCGTTTGAAGCTGCATGTGCTGCTTGCAGAATCTGCATCGCAGCGCCTGCGGCTCGGGTGAGCTGAGGTTCCGGATGCCGCACGTAGTCGCTGAACAAATCGGCGTTCGCGATTCCGAGATCGTTCTGCACAGCTTGTGCAGCCTGTTGCGGCGTGCTGCCGTTCCATGTCACTTCGGCGGACACGAGGCTTGTGACCGGGCTGATCACGGCAGCGGAAACTTGCTGCCTGCCGGATTCGTCCATGCTCACGAAAGCGCTGACGGGCGCAGTCAACGGAACGCCTGTCGAAGAAGATCCGCCGTCCGCAACAAGCGTGGCGCTTGACAATTCGGCTTGGCTGCGCGCGCCAAGGTTCAGCGAGAAGCTGCCGTCGTCCGCAACGGCAGTCATGGGCTCGCCGGGATCTTGAGACTGGTTGCCGTTGAGGTCCAGGTAGACACGTGATGTCGAACTCGTGGAACCGACGACGGAGCCCTGCATCTGGAGTGGCGTGGTGCCGTCTTGCGGCGGCGGTGAATCACCACCTCCGCAGGCAATCAACAGGACAGGAATAGCCAGGCCGGCTGCAAACCAGCAGTTCAAATAACGCACGAATTTCCTCCTCGATTGGGCCGTCGACGCGTGCCCAAGTCACCCCACAACTTCGCGCATTCTAGTGGACGATGTACGTTTCGAAACAACTCCGCCCTGCCGGTGATGCGAATCGCACAAAAAAAGAAAGAGGGTCAGCAGTTAAACAACAGCTGTCCCTCTCGATTCTGGTGGCGCTTCACGGACTCGAACCGCGGACCTGTGGATTATGATTCCATCGCTCTAACCGACTGAGCTAAAGCGCCAGAGCTGGAAATTATAAATGAGCCGGCCGAGCCGGTTCTGCCTCAAGCCATCACCGTCACCTTCAGCTGAGGGTCCTTTCTCAGCACCTCCACGCCCACACTCCTCGCGTGCCTTTGCAGCAGCAGGTCGCAGCTCGCGCCGGGCCAGCCTGCCCGCGAGATGCGCATCCAGTCCACGAAG